>JAEUIE010000045.1 GCA_016795155.1 Planctomycetia bacterium
GCGTCAGCGTCAAAGGCGAAACTTCTGATTGGGACTAAGTCGTAACAAGGTAACCGTAGGGGAACCTGCGGTTGGATCACCTCCTTTCTAAGGAATACCTTCAGCTACTCACGTAGTTGGAAATATCCTACAGGTACCACACCTCACTTTGGTACATCCTCTCTCGCCATGTTGATAAAACAACAACCCCCGTCATAGTAATGTGACGGGGGTTGTTGTGTTTAGTTGACACAGTTGCATACTTGTGATTGCTGTTAATGCTGATATTATTTCCACAGCATTCAAACGGGAAGCAACATGATCTCTCTTCCAATTCAACAGGCCCTTGAGTCAGGTAAATCAGTCCTTTTTATTGGGTCTGGCATTGGTTTTTGCGCCTTGAATTCGACCGGCGATCCCATGCCAACGGCTCGGGACCTTGCGATACGAATTGCAAACAGGTTCGCAATTAAGATCGATGAAGCGGACGTCAACCTTGCCCAAATAGCATTAATTGCACAATATCGTAGCAGCAAACAAGATGTGAGAGCATACATCAGAACAGAGCTGACAGGATTCGAGCCGGACGACAATATCAAGTGGCTCTTGAACCGACCTTGGCGAGGTATTTTCACTACTAATTATGACAGTGTGATTGAAAAGGCATACAGCCAACTTGTTGAACCTCCGCAAAAACCTGTGGTAATTTCTCGCGACCGGCTCATTACACAAGTAGATTCCCGCTTCGATGTTCCTATCTACCATTTGCATGGGTACCTAGAGGATCCTGAATCCGAATTATTACTTACAGAAGAAGACTATGCACTGTTTCGAGAACAAAGACGGATGTTGTTTAATATCCTCAAGACTGAGTTTGCAACTTCACCATTTATCTACGTTGGCTACTCCCATGGAGACACGAATTGGAAAACGGTCTTTACGGAATTGCGCTCCTATTTCTTACCAACTAAGGTACCGCAATCTTTTAGAATAACGCCAGGAAGCAATGCAATCGAGGATGAAATACTATTACGTCAAGGAGTTGAGACCATAAAGTTGACCCTGCAAGACTTTGTGAAGCAAGCGCACATTGATCACATTAAGTCACCAGGCCCACTGATTAAGATGGAATACGAAAAAGAGCATGTCCCAGTTGATTTACATGACGCCTTTGATGCTAGCCCAATTGCAACAGTGCGCCTCTTGCAGTCATGGGAGTATGTTAACTCGGCACCCTTCGACCAAGTTCCGAACACACGCGCTTTTCTAAATGGCGACCGCCCCAATTGGGGTACGGTCGCGGGAAAACACTGCTTTGAACGCGATGTTGAGCATGATCTATATGAGTCTATCTTGGATTACTGGACAGATACTGCACGCCGATACGATGTCGTAACACTCATAGCCCCAGCTGGTTACGGAACAACAACAGTTCTTAAATCCACCGCAGCGAAATTAGCTCATGAGAAGTTAAACCCTGTTTTATATCTGCGCGAAGGAGGGATAGTAAACGAAGGCGATATTCTCTTTGCTTGTAGGTATTTAAAGAATAGGCCAATTTTCATAGTTGATCAAGCGTCAATGCACACCCGCTCTATTGCCAGCGCACTCAATCTGGCGAAAAGCCAAAAACTATCATATTGCTTTCTGTGTGGGGATCGCAAAAACGAATGGCGATCAAACTCAATTATCAGAGATGCGGATGAGTATACTATCGAACGACTATCAGAAGGTGAAATCGACAAATTAATTCATCTACTTGAGGCAGAGAATGCTCTTGGCGTTCTAGAGGGGCTTACGATCGAACTCCGACAGGCTGCAATTCGTGAAAAGCATGATCGCCAACTGCTTGTGACAATGCGAGAAGCAACAGAGGGGGCGCTGTTTTCTGCAATCATAGAGAATGAATATTCTCACCTGGCTAGTGATCTAGATCGAGAAGTATACTCAATTGTTTCGGCAGTTAGCCAAGTACGACTTCCGATCCGAGACATGCTATTAGCTGACATGATAAACAGCAACGTTGTTGAATTGTATCAGAACACGAAACACTCTTTGGATGGCGTAGTGGAGTTTGAGGAAATTGATCCATTCACTCGCGCACAAGGTGCCCGTTGCAGACATCAAGTTATTGCGCAGATAATTTGGGAGCGATGTGTAGCACCGCATATTCGCGACGAAATAATGTGCAAGTTAGTCGACATGGCGAACATCAATTATCTTCAGGACAAGAACTACGTAGAGAGAATAATACAATCCGACTCGCAAATCGATTCGCTCAGTGGACTTGAAGCCAAGATCAGATTCTTTGATATTGCTTGCGAACGACACCCTGACAACCCGTATGTGCTGCAACACTATTCAAGAATGCTTAGAAGAGAAAAGCATTTAGTACTTGCTTTGGAGATAATTGATAAGGCTATTTCTTTGCGAAAGCGCGTGAAGGTTTTCCATCATACACGAGGAGTCATACTTACAGACATGACATTCGCTTCTGATAATAAGGATATTGCAAAGAAAAGACTAGCTCAGGCAGAATCAGCACTTAGAGAGGCGATGCGACTTGGACCAAATGATGCGTATTCCTATCAATCGTTGGCTGAACTCTACACCATCTGGGCGGAAAAGTCCGTCGACGAGGATGAAAGAGCTATTTACATTTCTAAAGCTGAAGAAGTGATTCGGGATGGACTAAAGAATGTGAATGAGCGCGAAGGTCTTTGGATCGCCTCAGCAAAAGTAAATCGCCTCTTGGGAGACAGTCCTCAAGTGCTTGCAAATTTAAGCAAGGCTCGAACTAGCCCTGTAGCAATGTACCTTCTCGCTCGCCACTATTACAGTGCCGGAGAAATTGCCAAAGTAATAGAGTGCCTTGAACCAATTTTGAAGTCAGATCCAAATGAATTCCGGTCAGCAGTTTTGCTAGCAAGAGCCTACGCAGAATTAAGGGGGGATTACAGGAAGGGAATATCGGTTCTACGTTTAAGTGATCTGCTTGGATGGCGAGACCCCAAGTACATTGCGACGTTAGGAGGTATGTTGATGCTTGCAGGAGAAAGTAATGATGCAGCTGATACCTTTAGAAAAGGGTCCGCCTCAAGATTCACTTATAGCGAACGAAATAAGATCAATTATAGACCAAATGCTCCTGGGCAGGCGGGCAACCGTTTAACACTGCAAGGAAAAGTGCTGAGACATAGGTTTAACAGAATCTATGTACTCTTAGAGAATTCGGAGACCGCGCATGTCAAAGTTCCCAATCCCCAACTTTACCAACTTGGACAATCGGTTTCCTGTGAGATTGGCTTTTCGATGAGTGGCTTAGTTATCGAAAGTGCTCACTAGACGGTGCACCATCATTAAAGGGTGGGTGCCAGTGAACTCCTGTACTCCGCAGATCAGTGCGGAACCTCGCGACGATTGCACGTCTGGGCACTGATCGATGGAATACCATCAACCCATTTACGCTGTACAATCACCTCGTTGCCAACTTCCTTGGGGAGACGATGATGCTGCACGGATTCTACTATTCGACACTTCGAACAGTGAGGATAGGTTCTCTGGTTCCCTTTTACCATTCCGCAACGATAGAAGTGACTGTCGCGGATGTCTACGCCTCAACCTCGATCTTCGGGCTTTCCACCGGCATGCTCGCCAGGTGCCCTGGAGGTTTATGATAATCGCGTGCCACGGATGTGATGTGTACTCACATCTCATCCGTGCTGGTACGTGCAACCACCGTCAGTCCACCACGAAAAGCGGACATACCGCATTTCCGTGGTACCTCATCCACACCCGCATCACTCCAGAACTACCAAAAGCTGTGCAAGTGTCGTGTGGTACTCCACTCAACCCTGCAGATATGCTACACCTCAGTTAGCCCCCGGCTCTTTAAGCCGGTGGGCAGGATGGCACTGCTCAAAAAGACCGACTGCTGTGGCACTGTTTTCGTACTCGAAAGCAGTGCTGAATCGAGCGATGTCTCCGCGTGCCATGCACTGCACTCGGGCATACCGAGTACAGTGCCACATTAACCATCATGGTTTCAGATCATACACATCCATCTTGATGAGTTGCTTTATTCTTTTTAAAGGACATCCATTGGCGACATAGCGTCGGGGTGGCTCTGATTTGATGCATAGATCGTTGTGGCACTGTTTTCGTACTCGAAGGCAGTGCTGGATCATGCCAAGCTTCCGCGTGCCATGCACTGCACTCGGGCATACCGAGTAGAGTGCCACATCCATTAGCCCCTGCTTCACAGCGCGTCTATCCTCACCCCTTCTTCCCCATCACCATCTTCCAGCCGGGAAGCGACATGAGCGATATTGTTTTGACGGGAACCAGGCCTGCTGCCTGCTGCCAGGAGGACATCTCCGTGCTCGACCAGTTGCCCGAGGAACTGGTGAGAGAAAAATAGAGGCTTAGTGTCGAAGCCACCACGCCGCCTTCGCCTGGCTTCTCGGCTCGAATCAAATCGCCGATCGCATACACTCCACCTGGCTTCAGTGTCCGGGCCACCTTGGCTGCAAGCATCCGGTTCTGTTCTGCGGAAAAATGATGCACCAGGTTGTTGATCAGCACCAGGTCGTACCTTGCAGTCCCCAGATCATCCGCGAGCGCATTTCCCGCTTCATACTTCACCCGGCCCGTCTGGTCATACCGTTTGGCAATCGCACTGGCGCTCTCGATGGCGCCAGGCAAATCCAGAATGGTACTCGATAAGCTGGGATACCGCTTGCACAATTCGATGGAGTACAACCCATGCGATCCGCCAATGTCCAGCATCGCTGTAGCCCCGGCTGGCATCGGCAGCTTTCCGGACAGTTCCCTCGCGGCATTGATCGAAAGATCCCGCATGCCTTCCTGATATCTCTCCCATTCCACTTTCGTCGCCGATTCGTGGATATCCAGTGGCTTCCCGCTCCGCACATAGTCTTCCAGCTTCGCTACCCAGTTCCATTCCATGATCTGAAACCGCAGCTTTTCCACCAGGTTCGAGTCGCTGCTTTTGAGCAGCCATTTATGGTAGATCTTCTTGAGCGAATAGCGGTTGTCGCTGCATTGCAGGTAACCCACACCCACCAGGCAATTCAAAAGCTGGGCCGTACTTTGCGGATGGGTCTTACAGGCATTTGCGACTTCGTCCGCTGTCTTCGAAGTCTTCCCAATTGCTTCAAATAGCCCCAAGTCAGCACCAGCCATAATGGCCCGCGCCGCCGTGAATGCTACTTGCGTCTCCAGCAGCGGCTTGGGAGCCAGGTTGAGTTTCATGGCAATCCATTCAACGAAGTTCTCAGCCTTGAATCCCAGTTTCATAGCAATCATCCAGATGTTGAGATGAGTTCACGCTAAAGCTATTCTATCTAACTGTCGGGTCCCCCGATAATTACAACGGCGTGCCACAGGTAACTGGTACTCCAGTTACCTGAGATTCACACCAGCGTACAGGTTAAACGTTCACAGGTTATCGTTGTACCGATAACCCGTGACATAAATCAGCCGGGTGCCCAGATCATTCAGGAATAGCGAAGCCGTGCCCCGACTTAGTTTGCCAACCAGCACCAGAAGCAAAAAAAATGTAATTGAAAAAATCCCTGAAAGATCATCCTCGCCATCGGATACCTGCAATAGTCCCTTGTAGGAATTTCCCATGTCTATCAATACTGACAAGCCAGTTGGCCCGGGCCGTTTTCAAAAACCACCCAAACCTTACGATGTTGTCATTGCCGCAGATGGCAAAATCCAGGTTCGAAAGGACGACTGGCTCAGCAAGTATTCGTGGGCACTTTATGGCGACTATTTCGTATTGGATGTATTTGTCCGCCCGGAACCCAAACTCAAATCACTCAACGATGAAATCAAGGGCATCAAGGAAATCGACAACAAGGATGCGATTGAAGCTGGTGAGATTCTCATTCATGTCCCTACCTATTTTGACTGGATGGAACGGCAGGGGAAGCCTGTCCAGAAACCTCGCCCCAAGCCAAAGACACCGGAAAAACCCGAAAACGTCAAGACGAGCAACTGGCAGGCGGCCCAAAAATCTCGATACAGGCACGAAGTACTACTATGTGCTTCTCCGCGCCGGTGCAGGCTTCGGGGTCGATCCCTTCGGGAACTTTCCCAAACTAGTAAGAAATATCATGCGTGGGCTGGGCATGGGATTCATTCTCGGCCGTGCTGCAAGTGCCACGTGGGAACCAGTCACGGTCAGTCAGCCTTTTAGTGCCCGCAGTCTGACACAACTGGACATCAACGCCCGAGGCTGGAATTACAAAGGCGGACTCGGCAAAAACTATTCCTACGAAACGCTGTCAGGCGGCACCTCCCGGTTTGAGTACTTCACTGTTACCTTTAAAGATCAACCCTCCATCGATGTGCCCGGTGGCAGCGTCTACTACACCGGCGGCATGATGGTCTGGATATGGTAATGCGAAAAAGCTCACTCTTTCGGGCGACGCCGTTTTGCCAGCGAGTGGGAGATAATCAGCGTTTTTCCCACTCAAATCAACGGAGAAGCTGCACGCAGCGGGAAATTGGACAGAAATCAACACGATTTCTGTCACAACTCACTCCGGATGCTGAATGAGCAATTGAACTTGCAGGTGGATAAGTCGCCTGGCTCATTTTTACTTATAGGGGAGTTGCTATGAGTTTCCCATGTCCTATTTCATTTCGATCATTGTTGATTTTCTGCTGCCCATCTTCATATCCAGCATTCGTCCAGACACAGACACCGCTGATCATGACGCTCTACTCTGATACCACTTTGGATAACACCTTCACACTGCTGTTGTCTATTTCAGTTATCATGAACGGAGGCTTGAATGATTCAGGCTTGAGCCCAAGTTGCTGTTCAACGTACTGAACCAGACGTTTTCGAAACTGATCAGGCTGTTCACTCCAGCCTGTCAACAGCAGAGGCTGATTCTTCGTCCAGGAAAATGGAAGCGAGGGCATATAGATACAATGCACCTGCGTTTGAGGAAAATGCAATCGGATCAGTCCCGCTGCATGAGCACTGTCAGTTATTGTATAACGCTGGTCCCATTGAGAAGCCTCTAGCTGCATCGCATGCTTCGCATGCAGAAAGGAATAGATGCTCAAGCAGCCAGCTTCTCCTTTGAAATAGACCAACCCCAGACGCCAGCAGATCAGTCCGCTGAGGACAAATACGATTAGTGTACGGTAGCCTCGCCACTGCCATGGCAGCATTTTTGCTGGATCGATTCGGCCAGCGAAGAACAGGGGTAACAGCATGGCAAAGATCGTCAGCCAATGCTGGCGGATATGATGAATGCCACCTATGATCATAGCCAGTGCCAGCAAGATTGCTGCAACCATATACAGGTTGATAAGAAGTTGATGGAAGCCGGGTATCGGTTCATCACTTTCTCGCCTGGTGGTTTTCCATGCAGGCAGAAAAAGAAGAAGCAATGGCAACAGGAGAAAACCATTGCTACGGGCAAGATTCTGAAAGAGGTTGGTGGCAATGTGTTTGAAACTTGCCCCAAAACTGCTGAATTGTGTTTGCTTATCGAGCGTATAACGAACCATCCCGTAACGCACTTCATCGAGATTTCGATACATCTCCCAGGCATGCGGAAGCACGATAAGCGATGCGAGCAAAACAGCAAGGAATATTTTATTATTGATGAGAATGCCTCTCCATCCAGGCAATAGTAATAGAGCAAGTGCCAATGCCCCTCCGAAATGCAAAAAATTATACTTCGACAACAATCCCAACCCCACGCAGATTCCGAGTAGTGAATAGTTCAGCCAGTCTTTCTTTTCATGTAAACGCATTACGATCAGCAATAAACACAGGCAGAAGAAGGCCATCAGTGTCGTGTGTGGCCACATTCCCATCAGCCCATGAAATATTTCGGGCACTATGGCAACTGAAAGCGAAAACAGACCAGCAAGAGTCTCATGCTGACACACACGAATGGCAATCCGGTACATCATGAAAAAGATGGCTGGAAAGAGCAGACAACGGATAATGATCAACGGATAAACAGTAGGGCCGAATAGTTTCACCAAAGGCCACAGCAGCCATGTATAAAGAGGCGGCTGATAAAAGTAATACCACTGCAGCGACTGCACCAGAGCCAACTGTTCTGCTTCATCATACTCCAAATCGTTCCAGCTGAGCGTTCGTACGGCTGCAATGGAACTGATGAAAATCAATAGGGTCAGTATGAGCCATCGTGGCATGCGTTCTCCAGCTTCAATCCATTAGCGGCGATAGTAGCAGATCAAGACAAGCTTGGAAACCGGAACTCTCGCAGTGAGAAAAATACATAAGACTGCTTCAGAAAAGTTGCTTACTGAAAATTCACTGAATCATCAATTATGGGTTTCATGTGTTTCTCTATTTCATACTGGCACATCCCAGATGTCAAACTAGAATGACACAACCTTGCCAATGTGACTATGGAGTGTCATAGGGTATCTGTTGTCAAGGTTGCTAGACCTGGTTATGCCGACCAACTGATCAAGGAGTACATCATGAGATCGCAGCGCACACCTCGACTTGGATCAATTTACCGCCCCAAGCTGGAAGCACTGGAAGATCGACTGGTTCCAGCTTTTTCCGTATGGCAAAGCGGCTCAACGTTGTTCATGAAAGGCACACCAGATTACGATTCTGCTCAGATTCTTGACTTGGGCAGCAATAACATCAACATTACACTCTTCGATAACAACAATGTTCCGACAGTGTTTCAGGATTTCTTTGGTGTCAATCGCATCAAGATTGATGCTCGCAGCGGAAATGATTCGATCTTATACCTGGCATCCAGAGCCAATGGTATCTCGCCACAGATGAGTATCTATGCTGATATGGGATCAGGTGACGACACCTTTGCCGCCTCCATCATTACCGGTGATGTGGTTGAATCGTTCTCTTCAGGGACCACCAGCAGGTATTTTCTCAATTTCCAGGTCAAGGGTGGTAATGGTAACGATAACCTCAGCTTGAACCTTGACACGTATATCAATTCACAGAGTGCCGTTTCCGCCAATTTCGACGGGGAAAAAGGCGATGATAACATTGCTGTTTTCTTCTCGGGAGACAATGATGGTACCGTGCGTTCGAGGCTCAAAGGAGGTTCTGGAAATGATTTGCTGACCGGTATTCTCGGTGGTGATCCAAATGAACCCATCAGCATGACCAATCGCGGCACTATCTCTTTTGCTTTTGATGGCGACTCAGGGCATGACGATCTGTTGATGAATGCTACTTTGGCAGATGGATCCATTCTGGTTAATGATGGCACAATTCAAGTTGGCATGCAGGGAGGCAATGGTAATGATACCATTGAAGTTGGCGATTTCAGTCTCAGCCAGGGTGCCGTTGTTGAAAACTATGGCACTTTTGATTTGAATGTGGATGGCAGTTCCGGCAACGATGTGATCCGACTATTCAGCAATGCTGATCTGTTCAGTGCTCTTTATAACGAAGGCAAGATCAGCATTTCCGTTTCGGGTGGAAGCGGCAATGACAATATTAATGGTACTGTCGGGCTCGCTGCTGACACCACTGATGCTTACTTCAGAATCCGAGTGAAAGGCGATTCTGGCACAGATTACATCACATTGGCTGCTTTTCCTTACGGCACAGGTGCTGGTAAAACCAGTGCTTCCATCCTCGCTGATTCTCGCGATCAGTTGTGGATTACCGAATATGTGAAAGTGCTGGGCGGCAGGAAGAGCAATATCCATTACCTTGTTTAACACGGGTCGATAAACAATTACCCCTGCTTTGCTCTCAGGCGAAGCAGGGGTTTTCATTTGGATTGACAAACATCATGCTATTGAAGATTCACGTTAATACTGCTCGGACTTCCCTGATCTGAAGAAACGACTTTGAGTTTGAGCGTTGCACCGCTCTTGCGAACCACTTCGTTCAAAGTGTTGGGATGAAGTATTGGCGTTCCATTTGCTTCAAGAATAAGCATTCCAACTCGCAATCCTGCTCGTTGGGCAGAACTGCCTGGCTCCACTTCCGTTATTTTGACGGCAGCTTCTACATTAAAGAATGCCAATTCAGTTACAACGCCCAGTTTATTGGCCTGCTGTTTTGCATCATTGGCAGGCAAACCTCCACCGGGCAAGTTGATTTCAGGCATGTTTCCGCCCATCTCCACTTTGACAGGAGTATTGCGGCCAGTGCGTGTATCACGCACGGTCAGCATGAGGGTCGAACCGCTTTTGCGTACTGCTGCTGTCAACTGTTCAACACCTGTGACAGGTTGGCCATTGGCATCCACGATGACATCATTGACTTCCAATCCGGCTTTTGCTGCGGGACTGTCAGGTTCAACACGTGTCACTTTCATGGCAGTCCGGGAACCAATAGTAACTGGTTCAGCCATGACACCCAATGATCTACCCGCTGCAGAGGGTGGTGTGGTATTGGGTTTATCATCTGCTGCAGGAGGTAGATTTCCCGCAGCAGCCTGCTCAATCCGAAGTTCGATTTGAGCAACTCGCCCTGTATTGACATCTACTACATGTAACGGGAATGCCGATTTTTCTTTCGCAAGAGTAGTCAGTTGTTCTGCACTGGTAATCGGCAAGCTGTTGGCTGCAACAATAACATCACCAATTTCCAATCCGGCTTTCTGCGCCGGCCCGCCACGTTCCACGCTGGTTACTTTCAATGCAGTGCGATTGCTGACACGTATCACTTCGCTGGTCATTCCAAGTACATTTACAGGTGTTTTGGGAGAGTCTGGAATCTCCGGAGAAGGATCACTCGGACTGCTCTCGTTCAAGCGTTCTGCTGTTACCTCGAACCAGTCTGGGAATACACCTTCCCAACCACCAGTCTCTCGAGGAATCAGGTAAGCACGCACCTGTGACCGCTCAGCAGGCACCGCAGCATAACTATCGAGAGCTGCAACGGGATTGATAGAAGTATTGAGCTGATAAATGTGTACGTAGACCGACTCACCTGGAGCAGGAATACTGACCCGTTGATTGCCATTGATTCGTTTTCTCGCTTCACAGCGACTGACATCGATCTGCACGAGGATATCTACACGATTTTGCCGCGGGCTTCGAAATATTTCCCTGACAGCCCCATCCACGACAGCAACAGCATCCGACTTTGCGACCTTGTCACGCTGTTGACCTGCTGCAGGAGACATTATCAAGAGCGCAGTTCCCAGGCAGAGCAGAACTTTCATGATTGGTTTCATGGTGTAAACCCCTTGTCGTGTATCAATGGTGAGGTTATGGATCCATATTCAACAACAGGTACTTGAGGCTTTCATCTGGCTGTTGACTGGCAGTTTCTCCCCAGAATTCCTTTTCAATTTTTGCAAAGGCTTTCAGAACGTTCTTTCGCTTCTCGGGTTCGCGAGGCATTTCAATAAGAAGAGAATTGCACATATTGGCTTTGAAAGTTGCATCCTTGGTGACATAAATGCACCAGACCCTGGCAGCGCCGGCACGGTATAACAGACTGACATAACCCTGCGTCTGCTGGCGGCCTGTATTGGGTAATACATTCTGGGTATTGGTGAATTCAAGCCAATTCGCTGCTTCCCCCGCACGCTCGCCATCCACTTCCTGGCTCTTGGCTAGCATCGCATACTTTTCCTGATTGTCTACCAGTTGCTGCAGAAACATTTCGCGCTTTTGAACTTTGGCACCTTTGCATCCCAAACTGGTGGACAAGCAGACCAATACCAGCAGTGTTGTGATAACTCTCATTGATCACCTATGTACTTAGTAGCTTAGAAGTAGTCATTGGAGCATACCAGGGAACTGAATTCAAGAAACTTCCTCATGTGCCAGCTCATGGTCAACATACCCGCTTCAAGTAAAATGAAGTTGTACTTCTTCATAGGTCTTTCAATATTTGTCAGGAACATCATGACCAAAGCTTTCGCAGCCCAGAGTTCCATATCTCCCCTTGTGCCTTTCGATATCAAACGACGTGAACCAGGCCCACATGATGTGGAATTTGACATTCTCTATTGTGGGGTGTGTCATTCTGATCTGCACACGGTTCGAAACGAATGGTCCGCATGGCCTACCGTTTACCCCTGTGTACCTGGTCATGAAATCGTTGGCAAAGTTACCAAAGTTGGAAACAAGGTGACCAGCTTCAAGCCCGGCGATCTCGCAGCTGTCGGTTGCATGGTCGATTCCTGTGGAAAGTGTGCCAGTTGTCGTGAACATCTGGAACAGTATTGCGACAACTATCAGACCGTCTTCACCTACAACTCAAACGATCCTCATGGAACGGCACCCACCACCTACGGCGGCTACTCTCAGAAGATCGTTGCCAACGAGAAGTTCGTGCTGAAGGTCTCGCCCAAGCTAAACCTGGCAGCTACTGCCCCGTTGCTGTGTGCCGGCATCACTCTCTATTCACCATTGCGGCACTGGAACGCTGGCCCCGGAAAAAAGGTTGGCATTGTCGGTCTTGGTGGGCTTGGTCATATGGGTGTCAAGTTTGCTCACGCCTTCGGTGCTCAAACTGTCCTTTTCACTACTTCCCCTTCGAAGATCGAGGATGGGAAAAGGCTCGGCGCTGATCAGGTGGTCATTTCAAAAGACGAAGCACAAATGAAGATGCACGACCGCAGTTTTGATCTTATTGTGAACACAGTTGCCGCCTCTCACAACCTCGACCCATTCCTTTCGCTGCTCAAACGTGATGGCACACTGGTGCTAGTAGGTGCTCCGGAACATCCGCATCCTTCGCCTTCAGTATTCAATCTGATCCTTGCCCGCCGTGCATTGGCAGGCTCCGGCATCGGTGGCATCAAAGAAACGCAGGAGATGCTCGATTACTGCGCTGAAAAGAACATCACTTCTGATATTGAACTGATCCCGATACAGAAAATTAACGAGGCTTATTCCCGAATGCTCAAGGGCGACGTGAAATACCGTTTCGTGATTGATATGGCATCTTTAAAGTGAACACATTTCGATTCATCCAGAACACGTTAACCAAAAGCTTGCATGCATCCTTCATCAACAGTACGATTAGTATCGGTTACTACTCCTTTCTGCAGCATCACCCATGGCCAAAACAGCTAAACCCGCCAATAAATCAACTAAACCTAAAACTTCTGCTAATAAGGTCAAAACCAAAGCAACTGCAGCACGGAAGAAGCCGACTGCAGTCTTGAACACCACGACAATGGTTAAGGACATTCTCGCCCAACTCAAAAAGTTAGGCGATGAAAAGATGCGGAAATTCAATGCTGGCAGAGGCGTTGGCGATAATCAGTTTGGTGTCAAGCTTGGCGATGTTCGCAATGTTGCAAAAAAGATCAAACCTAATCATGAACTGGCCATGGCTCTTTGGGATACTGGCAACTTCGAAGCTCAACTCGTCGCCACGTTGATTTTCAAGGCGAACGATTTATCCGCTGCTGAGATGGAACGCCTGGTGAAATCTGTTAAAGCGGTTCAATTGGCAGAATGGCTCCATTCCTATGTGACCAAAGATCACCCTGATAAGGAAACACTCCGACAGAAGTGGATGAATACCAAAGACCCGATGGCAGCCCGTGCCGGCTGGAGGCTCACTGCAGGTCGTGTCGCCAGGAATCCGGAAGGCCTTGATATTGAAGCGCTGTTACAGCGTATCGAAAGAGAAATGGGCACCGCTGATCCGCTCATTCAATGGACGATGAACACCTGCCTGGCTGAGATCGGCATCAACTTTCCCAAGCTTCGCGAACGTGCCATTGCCATCGGCGAGAAACTTGGCATTTACCGCGACTACCCTTGCTCTCCTGGTTGCACTTCCCCCTTCGCGCCAATCTGGATCAACGAGATGGTGAAACGCCAAGGCACCGGACAAAAAGTCTATTCATCACAATAATGCTGCAAAGATTTCTTTTATTAAGACACCGGCTGTTCAAGCCGGTGACGGGTTCACGCAAAGGAAATACACCTCGTTCGACACAATTAAAAAGACTTCTTCTGCACTTTGCGGTGAATCTCATTCACCTGCATCAATGCAGCTGAGCCGTAGTAGGTGTGATACTCGGCAACCATTTCACCTTCTTTGATGACTGGATCGGTTTCGGTCAAATTCTTGGCTTCATCAATTGACTTAACTGAAAGGATAAACAGTCCCCTCCAGCCTTCCCTCCCATCAAGCGGCCCTGCTAGGGCCAGCTTGCCTTCTTTAGCCAGCCGGTTGATATTGGCCATGTGACCCTTGAACATCTCATCCCGTTCTTTGCCAGCAGCCATTTTCTTTGGCCCCGTCTTAAGGATGACGAGCACATACTGCCTCATGCCATAATCATCCGCTCCTAGACTGGCAGCCAGCCTAGCATCATACTCAACCCCCGGTTGCTGTTGTGATGAAAGCGATTGCGTGTAAAGAATAGTGAAAAAGGCTAAGGTGAGGAGAAAAGCGAGACGCATGAGGAATCTCCGAAAGATTGGTGGGAGGATATTACTCTACAGAGAAGGCGTGCTAATGAACTTGGAACACCGCTATTCCGTGGAGAAAATGATGTGAATGCAAGTCCAGATCCGATAAGATGAGTATAACTCCTTCGTGGCACTGCAACATTATCAACTCCTGAGCACCGGGCAGCGAGCTTCAACGAATTTGCGATTACAAAGTAGAAATCAATGATCTCATAACTGGAAATAATACGAACACTATCACCGAAATAAGAGCCTGTATTCCAATTAGTAGAAACTTCTCCCTGAGGATGCAATAAATTACACTTGACAGAAATGAGATGAAGTACACTGCCGCAAGTATGACCCATGTACAAAATCCAGACCGTATTGCCCCGGATGGTCGAACCCAATGTCACCGAATGCGAGGACACTCAGAGAAACCAACTGCAAAAGAGTAACGACCATAGTTTCAATGCCCGTAAACAGCCAACCATTTAATGATTTACCCACTGGCCAAACGCTGTATTCGCACGGGCTCCTGAAATCGTCAATCAAGAATCCGCCATCTGGAAATTCCCAAGCCGCGAACCAAAGCCATTTATTTGCATACCTCTTTCAGCCAAGGTTGTGTGAAATACCGATCCCATGAATCGCAGATGATGGTGACGACTGGGCCGGTGCAGTCAGGGTATAGGGCTACTCGTAGTGCTGCTGCGATGTTGGTGCCGGTGGAGCCGCCACAGAGTAGACCTTCTTCAAGGATAAGTCGTCTAGCGGTGGCAAACGACTCTTCATCGCTGATTTGTTCAACATCATCTACAACAGAGAGATCAAAGTTATCGGGTGCAGCGCTGCCTCCGATTCCTTCCACCAGGTAACTGGAATCTACATCAGGCAATGCAGGGTTGCAGAGATGAGCCAGACGTGAACCTATCGGATCAGCCAGGATGATTTTGACATTCGGCACATGCTGTTTCAGATATCTGCCCACGCCGGTAATGGTTCCGCCTGTGCCCACACCTGTTACGAAAGCGCCGATCTGACCATTGCATTGCTGGAGAATTTCAGGTCCGGTGGTGTCAAAATGAATTTGCGGGTTGGCGTGGTGTGAGAATTGCTGAGTGTTGAACCAGCCATTTTCAATGGCCAACCGTTTGGCAACCTGACGAAAGTTGTTATCATCCGCCAGTGGAGCGTTAGGAGTTACCACAACCTTAGCGCCAAGGGAGGCGAGAGCCTGCCTTTTATCCAATGACATTTTTTCAGGCATGACGCAAACCAGCTTATAGCCTCGTTGAACAGCCATCAGCGCGAGACCGATGCCGGTGTTCCCTGCAGTTGCCTCGATCAGGGTGTCGCCGGGTTTAAGTTGTCCGGCTTTTTCAGCATGGTTGACGATGGCTTGTGCAATTCTGTCTTTGACACTTCCGCCGGGGTTGAGAAACTCGCATTTGGCGAAGATAGGATAGGGCAAGCCATCGCCGATGCGGTTCAATTGAACCAGCGGTGTGTTGCCAATCAGGCTTAATATGTTTAACACTGCCCCCTCACCCACGGCCCCTCTTCCTACCGGGGGAGAGGGGAGAAAACGAGTCAATCCATACTTCGCTTTTGGTAAGATAGTGATGAAACAGGAGTTCAAACATGTCTCATCCCTGGCATGATGTTTCACCGGGCGACAAGTTGCCTGCAGAATTCCGAGGCGTAATTGAAATACCGATGGGTTCCAAGGTGAAGTATGAAATTGACAAGCCCAGTGGATTGATCAAGCTGGATCGCATGCTGCACAGTGCTGTGCATTACCCTGCGAACTATGGGTTCATTCCGCAAACACTGGGTGAAGATGGTGACCCGTTGGACATACTGGTGTTTTGCCAGGAGCCTGTGTTTCCTTTAACCATCATATACGCTCGTGTTATCGGGTTGATGGATATGATCGATACCGGAAAACGGGATCATAAAGTTCTGGGCGTGGCCATCAGCGATCCTGAATACAACTGTTATCAATCGGTAAGAGATTTGCCCAGCCATCGGTTGGCCATGTTAAAGCGATTCTTTCTGGATTATAAGCTTCTGGAAAACAAAGTTGTTGAAGTAGATGAGTTTCATTCTGCTGAAGCAGCTTATCCTATTATTGAAGATGCATTTAGCAGGTATCGGTTGAACCGTGCGAGTTTGGTATCGGGGAGTTAACTGCAAAAGTAACAATACGGTGAGTTGGCACGGTTAGCGTGTGTACACGCAAACCGTGACACCCGATCCGCATGGCTTTTGATGCATGATCATGAATTTGATGCAAAATGGGGAGAATCGGCCTTGTGAAGTATCTGAATACAGCCCATATTGTTGAAAGATGGATAATACAACACCTCAATCTGAACTATTGTCTCTTCAGTCGGCTGCAGCTGGTGATCAAAGCAGTTGGGAAGGCTTGATCACACCGCATCGGGACAAGTTGAAACGGATTATCGCATTTCGGATGGATATGCGATTGCAAGGCAGAATTGACCCTTCCGATGTAATTCAGGAAACTTTTCTGGAAGCCTGGCAACGATTGCCTGCGTTTGTCAGTAATCCGGGTGTACCGTTTTTTGTCTGGCTGAGGGCACTGGCACAGCAAAGGCTGGGGATGCTCAGGCGGGAACATCTGGAACGTGACAAAAGAACAGTCATGAAGGAAGTTCAGATCAGGCAGGATGACAGTTCATCGGCAATAGCAATCGCTATTCTGGATCATGCGGTCAGCCCGAGTGAAGCTGTGCAGCAACATGAATTGTTTCTTAAGGTACAGGGGAAGCTGGAAGAAATGGAACCGATGGACAGGGAGGTGCTGGCTTTGCGTCATTTTGAACAGCTCACCAACCTGGAAACCGCCAATGTTTTAGGGCTGACTGAACCTGCAGCCAGTCAGCGATATGCCCGTGCCCTGAAGAGACTGAAAACGATTATTTCCGAGATTAAGGGATTATCGAGCGGGACCGTATCATGAATTCGCAAGCAGTGCATTCGGAAGCAGTCGTCAAGCTGGCTGAGGATTTCGTCAACCGCTATCGCAAGGGCGATCGCATCGAAGTAGATCTATACGTCAAGCAGTACCCCGAACTCGCTAACGAAGTAGCATCATACATCGAAGCACTTTTGTTTATCGAGAAATTAAACGATAAGCAATCGAGCAGCAAATACAAGATTCAAGCAGCTGTTCCAAAACAGTTTGGCGAATATCGCATTCTGGGTGAAATTGGTCGTGGTGGGATGGGAGTAGTTTACGATGCACTGCAATCATCGCTGAACAGGCATGTTGCTATTAAAGTGCTGGCCAGCTCTTCGACTTCTGTGCCTTCCATGAAGGAACGATTCTTGCGTGAGGCGAGAACAGCAGCAGGATTGCATCATTCGCACATTGTGCCGGTCCATGGAGTGGGTGAGCAGGAGGGTATCTGTTACTTTGTCATGCAGAAGATAGATGGCATCGGACTGGATCGCATTCTGCATCACCTTCGGCATGCCATTCACACTGCCAGTTCCACCGATCATGCACGAATGAAAGCGAGCACTGCGCCGCATCAGACCCTTGCCCTGCCAGCAGAAAATGTGTCAACTCAATCTGCTTCGTTAACCCCACAGCAGCTCGCTAACCATTGGCAGGATCTCAGCTTTCAAGATTGCTGCAGGTTGGTGGCTCGCATCGGTTTTCAGATTGCAGATGCACTGGCATATGCCCACGATCAGGGGATTGTGCATCGTGATGTGAAGCCTGGAAACATTCTTCTCGATCACCAGCTGCATCCGTGGCTCAATGATTTTGGTCTGGCACAGGTTAGTGATGGAACCGATTTGACTGCTTCAGGGCAGGTGATGGGAACGCTACGTTATCTGCCTCCGGAACGGTTGCGCGGGGTCTCAGAGCCAGCGGGCGATATCTATGCATTAGGCATGACGCTGTATGAACTGGTAGTATTAGAGTGCCCATATAGCACAACAGACCATGCACAACTGATTCATCAAATTCAGAATGAAGAACCAAAATCGCTCCTTGAAGTCGAAAAAAATACGCCACGCGATTTGAATACGATCATCATGAAATGCCTGGCGAAATTGCCTGAGCAAAGGTATGCCACTGCCCGCATTCTTGCTGATGATCTGCAGCGATGGCTGGCGGGTGATCCCATTCAAGCCAGGCCGCTACGATGGTGGGAAAAAGGCTTACGATGGGCCCGAAAGAACAAGGTCGTTGCGGGCTTGATAGCGCTGATATTCCTGACATTGGCGACGGGATTTACGGCCTCAACTATCTTGTGGAAAGATGCCGACTATCACCGCATTCAGGCGGAAGGTGCCAGGGAAAAGGAAAAGCTTGCAGCAGAACAGGCGCAAACCTCAGCTAAGCAAGCCCTGACGGCACGCGATGAATCGGAAGCATTAAACAAGTACTTTCGTGAAGAATTGCTGGGAGCTGCCCGGCCTGGAACCGGCAAGAGAAACATTACCCTGGCTCAGGCTTTGGAGAAATCTGAAGCCAGTATTGCAAAACGGTTTGGACATGTGCCTGCTGTTGAAATTGTCGTGCGAAGCTGGCTTGGTGAGACTTTCCGCAGCTTGGGAAAATTCCAGGAATCGGAAAAACAATTAAAACTCGCTATGGAGATGCACCAGTCTAAAGTGATTGATTCACCCAAATCGGAGGCCACCACGCTGGGCAACCTGGTGAATGTGTTGGCGGAACTGGGCAAGCTGAAAGAAGCCGAGCACTGTTATCAACGCTATGTCGAACTAATCAATTCAATCCCTGATTATCATGTGAATGATCGCGAACTCGCTCAGCAGAATTATGCCACCATCCTGACCAAGGCATTGAAACTCAAAGAAGCTGAGACCATTTATAAACAGGTTTACGATGATCGTCGGGATCGCTTAGGCCCGGATCATCTTGATACGCTGACAACGCAGGTGAATTACGGTTATTTCCTCATGCAGGTAGGTCGGTTGAAAGATGCTAAGGCTACTCTGGAAAAAGCAATTAGCACATTGAATGAGAGTAATCAGGAAAAACAGCCAGCCTGTCTGACAGCCGAGCACAATCTGTTGAAGGTTTATTTCCTTCAAGCTCAGTATCCCGAAGCTAAGCAGATTGGCGAAAGAATACTCCCCTTGTTCAAGTCTGTTCTGGGAGAGTTTCATCCGCATACCATTATGTTGATGAACGACATGGGAGCGGTGCATTCTGCATTGAACGATAAGGAAACTGCTGCCCGGTATCAGGGCGAAGCTTCACAATTACTGGAAGAAGTGCTCGGATTAGAACATCCGGATACACTCATTTCAATTGCTAACCTGGGCATCAATTATTTTGGTTTGGAAAAATATGAAGAAGCTGAAAAGTGCCTTGAGCGAGTGATCAGGAAACGCGAAGAGTTAAAAACGCCCAACGATATCTATACTCTTAATGCCCTGATCATCTATTGCAACACTCTTTGTCAGTTGAAAAAATACCCTGAAGCCAGTCAGCGGGCTAAGCAGTATCTTGATCTCACAACGAAATATCCAGCATTGAAAAGCCTGGATGCAGCAGCGATTGCTCAATACGTACAGGGAGTTTGTTTAACCCACAACAAGCAGTATGCCGATGCCGAGAAACAGTTGCTGGATGCATGGAATGTTCAGAAAGCCAGCAAAAGGTCGTCAGTTCTAACCCGAAAGCGCACCTGCCAGGCATTTTTGAACCTCTACGAGGCATGGCAGAAACCCGATGAAGTCAAGAAATGGAACGCAGTGTTGGATGCGCTTACCAAGCCAGTCAAGTAATTGAGATAGCCAGCGAGTCATCATTTTGAATCTTTGCGACAGTTAATTGGGTATATCCCAGTTGTTATCTGAAATGGCTCTCCAAAAATGGGTGATTTCATGGCCGTCTTGCTTTTGTGTGTAGTGTGTGCAAATCCTTCCGTGCAGAATACTCAGCAACCCATCTGGAAAATTGTTGGCACATTGCCTGACAAGCAGGAATTGGATTTATTGCAGGAGAGTCTGGAGACTGGGCGGAAACGGATTGAGCATTTTTTTGGTAAGCCGTTTCTCAATTCATTCGAGGTAGAAGTATTTCCTGACAGGACTGTATTTGATCAGTATTTTGCAAAACGCTGGAAGGTTCCCAAAACACAATCATGGATGGTAGCATCTGGAGTGGGTGATAAGCTCACCATGTTGTCCAGGAAAGTATGGAAGACGCAGGCCAGTGAGCACAAGCCTGAAGATGAGCCGCATTATCGTGAACTGATTGGCCATGAACTGGTGCATGTGTATCACGGGCAGCGCAATCCAACCGGCGACTTTGAAGGCATGGATGACTTGGGCTGGCTGGTTGAAGGTCTTGCGGTATACGTTTCAGGTCAATTGGATAGATCACATCGGCTAGCTGCACAGGATGCTATTCGGTTAGGCAAAGGGCCACGCACACTGGCAAACGCATGGAGCGGGAAGTACCGTTATGGTGTTTGTGGTTCCATGGTGCAATGGATCGATCAGAAATGGGGCAGAGCGAGCCTGGATGCACTCATGAAAGTGACCAGGCAGGAAGATGCGATGAAAGTGCTTGAAATCAGTGAAAAGGAATTCCTGATCGGTTGGGAACAGTTTGTAAAGATGGCACAGCAAAAAACAATTGTGAAATGAGATTTGGGATAAAACCTGCTTGATAACGTCAACTATAGTAGAGTAGTTATTTATCCAATTGTTGATCAAGGCAGTGACATGTTACACAGCTTGCATTCCACGGCAGTTTTCGCAGTGTTAGTTATTGGTTGCGTGGCGTTTGATTGTGGTACAACGGCATCTTGTACGGCAGAGTTGGATGAGCCACAACCAAAACCCAAGCAACAGGGACTGAAACTTGGAGGCAGAGTTGGCATTGTCTGCGATCATACCATGGTGGAACACGCAAATGCACTGCGTGCAACGCTCGAAGCCTGGCGGCTGAGAGTTGATCTGCATCGTCTTGTGCAGCATTGGCAAGCGGAACAGTTCTTTCAGAAACACATGGCAGAGTATGATTATGTCATCATCTGTTGTCATGGTACGGATCGACCGAAACTTCGAATCAAATTTGAAGTGATCGTTCCCAAGAAGGAAAATCTCGAACTGGGTGAAATGGTCGATTATGAATTGACGACTGAGAACATTTCCGCGAAGCTCAAGGGTTTTCGCGGAGTGCTGGTTTCGATGGCATGCGAATCAGGCAGAGAACCTCTAGGAAAAGCGTTTCTCAAAGCTGGTTGCAAAGCATACCTGGGGCCAGGTGATTATTCTGATGATTCCAGCGGCATGATGTTTGTGATGAGCTTCTTCTATTTTCTGCAATATCAATGGCGGTTGCCCGATTCGCAGGTGTGGTCGATAAAGGATGCTGCTGATGCTGCCCGGAAACTTGATCCTCGTGCAAAGTATGGAACGAAGTTGTGGCAGCTATACGAATAATGGATGGTTATGGTTGTTCACTTACTGCTTCGGTTTCATGGTCTGGTGCATTGTGGCATTGCTTGCTGGTTCCTGGGGAACTTCCAGTCCTGTAAAACTCATCAAGTCTTTTTTCCAACTCCTCATTTGCTGGATAGTGGGAAAATATTCCTGTAGGTAGCCTTCGTTCACTGCAACCCTGGAACTCAGGAGCAGGCATATTGACCAGCAGAAAATGTTGGCAACCCAGCTTTTGGGATGAAACAGTTTGAAGGCAGTTCCCGAGAATTGATTGGCCTTGATGGATAGCCCGTTGAAATCGATGGCGTAGATTTCATCGAGGAGCAGGTGGGAGAAGTAGCCCAGGGCTACGCCGCCAGCAATCACCAGCCCATCCGTATTCGTTTTTTTTGTCCAGGCCAGGTAGACTATCAGTGTGGGTATGAGCATAGCAGGTATGCTGTGAAACATGCCACGATGTTCACTCCATCGTTTTATGATGAACGAAACGCCGTAACGGATCAGAATGTAAGTTCCTGATGCCAGTAGCAACCGCATATCCGGGTCTTGATTACCCAGTCGATGAAAACAGACCAGGGCACCGATGGCTGCCAGTAATGGAATGAGTTCCCGCAAGGGTCTGCCGCTATCGCTATCGAGGTCAGGCAGCATGCCACACAAACTGCATAGTCCGCCGGCAACAACGCAGTGAGGCAACTCGTAACCCAAGCCGAAATAAGTGGCGGCAGTGTAACCAACACCCAGTACAGTCGAAAACTGCATATGTTGCGGAAAAGCAGCCATGATTACCCCCCCTCAGGCAGGATGCTTTTAGCCATTAGAGGCAAGTTTGCAAGGCTGATCTGGCATACAACTGGTTTAATTGAAGCATTTGTAGATTAAACGATATTTGCACTTTACTATTAAAGGTAGAAACCGTATATTTCGATTATCGAACTATACGACGGATGAATAAATTGAGTTACCATCCACGATCTTCAGAGTTGAGACTACATTTCAGAGAAATTGTAAATGGTTTCAAACTGAATGATGCTCTTTGCGCGAACGATGAAAGCTTAAATGTGTCCGTTCAGGAGTTGCATGTAATAGAGCTCTTGGGAGATCTTGGTCCGCAGATGATGCGGGAACTTTCCGAACACTTGTTTGTAGCCGTGAATACGGTTACCAATCTCGTCGATCATCTTGAGAGAAAACAACTTGCGGAACGAATTCGAAGCACCGAAGATCGCCGCGTGATCCATGTAAAGTTAACCGATCAAGGCAAGCAACTCTACGATGCCATTACCGCTATTCACTTTCAATTCTGTTCAAAAATGCTTGGTTCACTCAATGAAGATGAGCAGGATATTCTGATGGTACTAATGAGAAAGATAGCACGAAGTGCA
This sequence comes from Planctomycetia bacterium, assembly GCA_016795155.1. Taxonomy (NCBI): domain Bacteria; kingdom Pseudomonadati; phylum Planctomycetota; class Planctomycetia; species Planctomycetia bacterium. Next base: position 23,235 of record JAEUIE010000045.1, read on the forward strand.
AGTAAACGACCAGCGGTTTCTAGTGTTGAACAACTGGAAGGCTAAGAAACATCATGTCTAATACTTCGCAGATCGAAACATTCGTACAACGAACTGCTTCGGCGTCGAACGAACAAATAGCTGCCAAAGCTACAGCCAGCAAACCGCACGTCAAACCACCAAGAAGGTGGGTACGGAGCTTGGTTTGGGTAGGAATATTACTCGTTGCCGGCGTAGTTGCGTGGAAAGTAGTTGGTCCTGTTGCGGCATCTAAAACTACAAGTACTGTCGCCATCGCAACTACCCCTGAAACTGTTACGGTGACTGTTGCTCCGGTGACAATACGGCCTGTTGAGCGAAATGTTGCTATCGTTGGTTCACTCTGGGGGAGAGAAGAAATCACGGTTGCTCCCAAGGTAGAGGGGCGTGTTAAACGCATCTACCACGATATGGGGGACAAAGTAAAGCCTGGCGATTTGCTGCTTGAAATTGAAGATACTGAATTCCGACTTGCAGTGGATGAAGCACAGCGAGCACTCGATCTTGAACTGGCTAAGCTGGGTTTAAGAACTCCTCCGCCTCCCGATTTTGACGTTCGCGAATTGCCATCCACTCGGCGCACCGAAGCGTTGATGAAGAATGCGGCCAGTGTGCGAGAACGCTATCGCAAGCTGAGTGAGGGGGCACGTACGGAAGAAGAACGTGAACGGATTGAGACAGATTTCAGCGTAGCCCAGGCCAATCATCAACAGATGATTCTGGAAGCTCAATCAACGCTGGCAGCAGTTCGCTACCGGTTGGCATTACTCAATAGCGCCCAGCAAAGATTGAAAGAAACGAAGGTTTATGTTCCGCAGCCTCAAGTTGCGACCAAGCAGAATGAACAGATCGAGTTTGTGGTGGCTCAGCGTAATATCTCGATTGGTGAAATGGTTCGCATGCAAGGCAACTCGGGTACCAGCTTGTTCAGACTTGTTATTGCAGATCAATTGAAGTTACAGGCGGCTATCCCAGAGCGACACCTGGGCGAAGTCAAGCAGGGACAAAACGTCAAAATTAATATCGAAGCGTATCCGGGTAATCATTTTTCCGGAACAGTCAGCCGCGTCAATACCACGGTTGACCGCGCCTCGCGTACCTTCACGGTTGAAATTGCTATCCCCAATCCAGATCGCAAGTTGAGTGCTGGCAGCTTTGCCAAGGCTCGCATTATTACTCAGGAACAGGCAAAGGCATTGACCGTGCCTGAGGAAGCGATCCTTCAGTTTGCTGGTGTGGTGAAAGTCTACATCATAAAGGATGGCAAGGCACATGCTGTATCGGTTCAAGTCGGAGAAAAGGCTCGTGTAGATGAGAAACCTTATTCACGTACATGGGCTGAAGTAACGGGATCGATTTCAGAAAACGCACAAGTCATCACCAGCGGATTTAACCAACTGAGTGAAGGAACTCCGGTGCAATTGCGCAAGGATACCGGAGTCAAGCAATGAAAATCTGGGAATTGTGCATCAAACGGCCTGTGTTCACCATCATGCTGGTGAGCATGCCGATCGTGCTTGGCGTAGCTAGTTACTCTCGATTAGGCGTCGAGCTTTTTCCCAATGTTGATTTTCCCGTTGTTACGGTGACAACTACGTTGCGTGGCGCCAGTGTCGAGGAAATGGAAACTGGCGTTACCAAAGTCATCGAAGAAGCAGTGAATCAAGTGTCGGGCATTGATGAACTGCGATCATCTACCAAGGAGGGTTTTTCCCAGGTCATTGTTCAGTTTGTGCTGGAGAAAAATGGCAATGTGGGTGCGCAGGAAGTTGATGCCAAGGTCCGTACTATTTTAAGTCAGTTGCCTCAAGGCACGGATTCGCCCATTATCGATAAGCTAGCCATCGATGCAGCTCCAGTGATGACACTGGCGATATCGGGAAGGCGCGATTTTCGCGAAATCACCGAGATTGCCAAGAAAAGAATCAAGGAAGATCTCGAAACCATTAACGGAATTGGTTCAGTGGTTCTGGTGGGTGGCCGGCCTCGTGCGATCCAGATCGTGCTCGATCCCGACAAGCTGATGAAGTACGAGAATCTGACAGTCGAAGACATTCGGCTAGCCCTGGTGCGAGAAAATCAGGAACAGCCGGGTGGCCGAGTTGACCGTGGCCAGACAGAACTGGTGCTGCGAACTCTAGGCCGAGTCGATCATCCTCGTGATTTTGCCAAGCTGATTGTGGGCAATCGCAATGGTCAACCCATTCGATTGGAAGATGTGGGCACGGTGGAAGACAGTTATGAAGAACCTCGCGGCATCAGCAGGCTGTGGATCAAAGGTCAACAGCCAGAAACTGCGCCTGGAGATACTGCAATCAGCGTGGTGATCTCCAAGCAGGCAGGTTTCAACACCGTGGCAGTGGTTGATACCATCAACAAGCGATTGGCAGAGTTGATGCCGTCGTTGCCACCTGATATCCAGGTGCAGACCATTCGGGATCAATCCCGTTTCATCAGGCTGTCGATGGAAGAAGTAAAAGTCCATCTTCTTCTTGCTGTTGTTCTGGTGAGTGCATCTATTCTGTTGTTCCTGCGAGATTGGCGAACGACCATTATCGCAACACTGGCGATACCCACGTCGATGGTTGGCGCATTTGCCTTTATGTATGGGATGGGTTTTACCATCAACAACTTCACCATGATCGGTCTTATTCTGGCTGTGGGCATCGTGGTGGATGATGCTGTAGTGGTGCATGAGAACATTTTCCGCCATATGGAAGAATTCGGCAGAACGGGCTGGGAAGCAGCGAAAACGGCGACCGCAGAAATAGCAATGGCAGTTGTGGCAACTACCATGTCGCTAGTGGTGGTCTTTGCACCTATTGCCTTCATGGGTGGGCAAATTGGCCGATTCTTTTCGTGCTTTGGTTATGTCGTTGGGTTTTCCGTACTGCTCAGTATGGCCATTTCTTTCACGATGACTCCCATGCTGTGCTCGCGGTTCTTGAAACTCGAATCAGGACATGGCGCTGGCAGCAAGAGCGGATTGATCTGGAGAATGATCGAAGGTGCATATATTGGTATGCTGGCGTGGTCGCTCAAACATCGCTGGGTGCTGATCCTCGTTGCACTGGGTATTATCTTCAGTACACCGATTCTGATGGCTGTGGTGGGTTTTGATTTTGTACCCAAAGATGATCAAAGCGAATTTGAAGTAGTTATCACCTATCCAGAGGGTTTTACTCTGGAGCGTACGGATGCAATTTGCAATGAGATTGATCTTAGAATCAGACAACTTCCGGGGATCACGCATTCGTTTATTGTAATCGGAGATACAACTGGTCGAGTGACCAAGGCACAGGGAGACGTGACACGTGCTTCCCTCTATTTTCGCATGGTGCCATTAGAAGAACGGGATTATTCGCAGTTTTCCGTAATGAAGCAGGCTCGTGCCATTCTTGCCGAATACCCTGATTTACGTGCAGGCGTTCAGGATGTAGCTGCGATTGGAGCTTCGGGTTTCAGACAAGTAGATGTTGATTTGAACATTCTTGGCCCGGATATGCAGAAGCTGAAAGAGTATTCTGGCACAGTGGCCCAGTGGATGAAACAAAAGGGAGGTTACGTGGATGTAGATACGTCCATTTCTCTCCAGAAGCCGGAATTACGCATCCGTCCTGATCGGGAACGGTTAAGCGATCTAGGCGTATCGTTAGCAGACGTCAGCAGCACCACTAACATCCTGGTGGGTGGCACGCCTGTCAGCAAATACAAGGAGCAGGATGAGCAATATGATGTCTGGCTGCGTGCTCAGAGGAATGCCCGAGATGATCAGGAGCGCATTGCCCGCATGGCAGTGCCAGCCAGGCTTGCTCCGGGTGGTGTAACACAGCTTGGCAACGTAGTGCATTTCGAGAAGGCCATGGGGCCTAACACTATTGACCGGTTCAGCAGACAGCGGCAGGTAGTCGTGTCTGCTAATCTGCAGGGTAAGGATCTGAGCAAGGCAATTGAAGAATTGACGGTTTATCTCGACAGCATCAACTTGCCGACAGAATATCGTTATGAGTTTATTGGTAGAGCCAAGATGCTGAAGGATTCCAATGCCAACTTTCTGACGGGCTTTGTGCTTGCACTGGTGTTCATGTACATGATTCTGGCAGCGCAGTTTGAAAGCCTAGTGCATCCGATCAGTATTCTGTCTGCGTTGCCATTAACCATACCCTTTGCGGTAATGTCTCTGATTTTATTACGCACCAATCTCGATATCTTCGCCATGCTGGGGTTGTTTATGTTGTTCGGCATCGTGAAGAAGAATGGCATTCTTCAAGTGGATTACACCAATCAGCTTCGTGTCCAGGGCATGGAACGGGATGAGGCAATACTGGAAGCGAACCGGGCGCGTTTGCGACCGATTTTAATGACAACCATTATGCTCGTGGCGGCTATGGTTCCAATGGCGATGGGGCAGGGGCCTGGAACTGGTACTAGGGCATCGATGGCTAAAGTGATATTGGGTGGCCAATTATTGAGTCTAATTCTGACCTTGCTGATTACGCCCGTACTTTATTCACTCTTCGACAGTATGGGCAATTTCTTCAGGAAGCTGCTGAAAGGTTAAGCCAGCAACAGGTCCGCAGGAATAACGATTGTCACTGGCTCAGTGAACTTTGGCGAGAATCATCAGGCATAGCTTGTCACATGCTTGAAAGTGACATTCTTTGTGGTGCCCGTCAGTTGTTTGTTTTTGATTCTTCTTGTCTTGGTCAGGCTGTCTGTAACAAAAGTCACATCATCACCATTTGCCATATGGCTTGCGAGAGCAGCCATGTCGGCGTCAGTGTATCGTAGATAGTATTCATAAGTTGCAGTAGAACCTTTCGTTACAATAAAGATTATGGAGGTGATAGTTGCGGGAAGTTTGATTTTCTTTTTTCCTCCACGAATCATGGGATAGGAGCCAGTTCCAATTTCAATCCAATCAATTTGCGGCATGGCTGAATCTCCAAAGAACATAGGTTTGACCTAATTTACTGCAACTCTGAAATGATCACCACAGTCAATCATTAGAATTCTCGGTATCAGTGCTGAAATACGCTGCAAACTGGAAATTTATCAGATTTTACTTGGAACTTTTCCGGGTATAACCCATGATGTAGTAACCCCATCAATAACTCTGGAGAAATATCATGCGCTGGTTGAGTGGATTGTTAGCGGTTGCTATTCTGTGCACTTTATCGGGTAATCTGGCAGCTCAGGACAAGGGCAGTAGTAAATCTGGTTCAAAATCAGGGTCGAAGTCATCCAGTTCCAAATCGGAAGCCAAGGAAAGTAAGATTCGTGGTGTGTTGCCACAGTATTATCGCCAGTTGGGTTTGTCAGATGAACAGCGTCAGAATATATACAAGATTCAGCATGATTATGCTGACAAGCTGGAGGAACTGGAAAAGAAACTGGAAGACATGAAAGCGGAACGCAACGCGAAGTACCTGAAAGAACTGACTAAATCCCAGCGGGAACAGTTAGAAGAACTGAAAAAGAGCCGCGATTCCAAAGGTAAAGACAAGGAAATGGAAAAGAAGTAAAACATCTGATCAGGAGAATCAGCCTTCACCCACCAGCAATCAATGGTGGGTGTTTTTATGAATGCTCAACCCAGTCGCGTCGCTGGCGTGAGGAAGGAATATTCAGCAGTTTGCGGTACTTGGTAACTGTTCGCCGGGCAACAGGGTAGCCAGCTTCCTTGAGCTTTTTGACGAGGTCATCATCACTCCAGGGATTTGCTTTCTCTTCCGTATTGATGAGTTCGGTCAGCTTGGATTTGATCAGTTCCCAGGCCACTTCTTCGCCCTGGGCTGTTACGGTGCCACCGCCGAAGAACCGTTTGAGTGGAAAAATGCCTCGTGGCGTCTCGACCCATTTGTCATCAACAGCCCGGCTGATGGTGGTTACATGCACACCTACCTGATCTGCGATCTGTTGCATCTTCAAGGGATTGATATGCTCGACCTTCTTTTCGAGAAAGGGTCGCTGATGTTCGACAATTGCCTGGGTCACTTTGGAAAGCGTGCTGCGGCGTTGCAGAATGGCCTCAATCAACCATTGTGCTGATTGTATTTTCTTGCGCAGATATTCACGTTCCTTGGGATCGATATCCTTGCGCTTTACACGCTCCAGCCAGCTTCGCTTGATGTAGACATCAGGCAGGTAATCATCGACAACAGAAACCTGAAACTCTCCATCATCCTTCAGTTCCGCCCGAACATCGGGAGTAACATAAGGGATGCTGGCAGTATCAAACCCGGCACCCGGATTAGGATTTAACTGCTTGAGTACTTCAATGGCTTCCTGGATAGCTTCCAGTTTGAGGCCGGTCTTTTTGTGGATGAGCGGCAGACGATTGTTCATGACATCGTCGAGATGATTCAGAATCAGGTTACGAATGGTCTCCCGGTGAGGAGTTTCCTGATCGAGCTGCAGCAGCAGACATTCCTTCAAGTCTCGCGCTCCAACGCCAGGTGGTTCGAATTGCTGCAGAATCTTGAGCGCCGCTTCAAGCTCACCGGGCTTTAACTCTTCCGGATAGGTACTGATGACCTGTTGAAGTTCAGGCAGAAATCCATTATCCCGTAAATGGGAAATGAGGTGCCTGACCAGGTTTTCCAGGTGGGGTTCCAGTTCCTGAAAGTTTAACTGCTCGATGAGATAATCCTGCAGCGATTGGGGTCTGCTGACCATGTTCTGCATGGCATCGAGCTTGCGGTCGCCTTCTTCATCCAGGCTGCCTTGCGATCGGGTGGAACGAAACTCGGCACGGTCATCATCCCAATCGTCTGCAAACTCTTCATACTCGTTTTCAATTTCCCGGGTTTCTTCAGCAGGCGTTTCCGCTTCCAGGGGAGTATGCTCGATGACACTGTCCATCGCGCCGTCGTGAATACCCAATACCGGGTTTTCTTCCCATTCCTGTTCAATGTGTTCCGACAACTCCATGGTGGGAAGCTGCAGAATCTCCATGGACTGAATCATGCGTGGAGCCAGAATCTGCTTCATCGACATTCGTTGCTGGAGCGAAGTGTCAAAACGCATGAACGCCATACCTTTAGAAGGAGAGATAGCCGCGAAGAGTGTAAAGCGAGAGCAACTTCTATGCCGACATGATAGTCCAAGATGGTGGAAATATCAATGCAATTATTATGCCAATGGCGAACTAACTGCTAAAAATCTCGTCTGCCTTCGAGTGCATCAGACAGCATATCTCTGTTGGCGAATTCGAGACTCAGGCCTGAAGATAGTCCGCGAGCCAGGCGAGTTATTTTCAGGCGATGATTCGCCAGGATGTTGGAGAGATAGAGTGCAGTGCCATCACCTTCCATGGTAGGGTTGGTTGCCATGATGATTTCACGAATGTTGCCAGCTTCGATGCGTCGCAGGAGTTGGTCTACGGTAAGTTTTTCAGGCCCCATGTTATCGAGCGGGGCGAGTCGCCCACGAAGAACATGGTAAACGCCGCGATAATGTGCCGTCCGTTCCAATGCCATCACATGACGGCTCTCTTCAACGATGCAGATGATGCTTTGTTCACGACGCGGATCGCTGCAGATATGGCAGAGTTCGTTTTCAGTGATATGGCTGCACTGACGGCACAAGTGCACTTTTTCCTTGATGGCTCGCAGTGCTTCCGATAATGCCAGGACATCACCAGTTTCGCAGGAGAGGAGGTGATGCATCAGCCGATCTGCCGATTTGGGGCCAATGCCAGGCAGTTTGCTGAGCTGTTGTACCAGGCGATCCAGAGCAGGAACACCAGTTGCTTCAGGTGTCAGTGCCATCAACTATGATCCCATTAATCCGGATAAATCACCCAGCCCCGGTAATGAGCCGCCGCCAGGCATGCCCAGGTTTTGCGTCATTTTGCCTGTTTCCTCAGCGACCAATTGTTTCACTTTTTCAATGGCTAGATTGGTAGCTCCGCGTATCAGGTCTTCAATCAATTCCCTGTCCTGCAGATTCCAGGCAGATTCACTGATCATGCAACTGAGCACTTCCATTTTGCCGTTCATTTTGACGATAACCATATCGCCACCCGCCACACCTTCGGCAGTGATCTGCGCAATGCGCTGCTGTAACTTTTCCATCTCAGCCTGCATCTTGGGGAGATTTTTCAACAACCCCATGACTTCGCCCATCTGCTTGAACATGATTACACCTGTTGTTATGTACCTGTTTTCTGGCCGAAGCCTTCATCCATGTGTACCAGTTGTCCGCCGAGTTGTTCCACCACGGCTTTAGCCAGTGGGACAGACATGACATCCATACGCTGCTGCACTGCCTTGGGAACGAATGCTTTGGTTTCCATGTCGTTGGCAATGTCGAATCTCAAGGCGACTGATTCGCCTGTGATTTTTTTCAGCATCTCCTCCAGTTTGGCACATCGATTGGCATCAGAGCAATAGTCACGCGAGCTTTCGCAGCCCGGTGGAAAGCTTACCAGTAAAGCAGTGGGAGGCTGGAAACTGGTTCGGACAGCTCGTTCCAACTGGAATCGTATCTGCGATTGATTGCCCAGTTGTTCCAGTAATGCGGCCCATACCACTTCATGTTGTTGAGGTGGAATTAATTCTATTTTGGCCAGTGCTGGTAGTTCCGAAATCAGGCGTGATGTGGAAGGTGCCGGAATGGGTTTTGCTATCGATAGTGCCGTGCCTCGTGAGGCTCCGGTCATCGAGCCTCCTCGTGCTGCGCCTTTAGCCATGCCTTCCAGTTGCTTGGCGATTTCCGAGACAGGCAACAAGTCTGCCAGTCGGCATAGGCGGATGACCGCGAGTTCCATCAATACCTGTGTCTGACCGGTTGAACGTAATCGAGTACGAGTGGTGATCAAGACATCCAGGCCTGCCATCATCGCTTCGGCATTCCAGCCGGATAATGCAGATTGAAACGGTTTCAGATCAGCCTCGCACAGATCTTTGACTTCGGGAACATCTCCCAGTGTAACGCGGAGCAGCAGTTGCCGCCAGAGTTCCATCCATTGGTCGAGGAGTTCAGCTAATTGAACACTTTTATCGAGGCAATGATGCAGTGCCTTAAGTGCACCAGAACAATCGCGTTTCAGGATGGCGAGGACCAGGTTGCTGCTGTCCTCATCGTTGGAAAGTCCAAGAAGTTTCTGCACTAGATCGAGTGACAATGAACCCTGCGAAAAGGCGAGTGCCTGATCCATCAGAGATTGTGCATCACGCATAGAGCCGCCTGCACGGCGTGCAATTAACTGGAGCGCTGCTTCTTCCGCAGAATGTCCTTCGGCTTTGACAATGCCGTTCAGCCTTTGCTGAATGCTCTCTCGCGGAATGCCGCTCAGATCAAACCGCTGGCAACGAGACAATATGGTGATGGGGATTTTGTGAACGTCGGTCGTAGCAAAAATGAACTTCACATGTGGCGGTGGCTCTTCCAATGTTTTCAGTAAGGCATTGAATGCCTCTTTGGAGAGCATGTGCACTTCGTCAATGATGTAAATCTTGAAGCGAGAGCTTTGCGGTCGATATTGTGTGTTGCCTCGCAGTTCGCGGATATTGTCGATGCCACGGTTGCTGGCACCATCTATTTCCAGAACATCGATATCTTCACCGATCGAGATGGCTTTACAGGAAGAGCATTCGTTGCAGGGCGTGATGGTGGGGCCATTGACGCAATTGAGTGACTTGGCAAGGATGCGTGCTGTCGAAGTTTTTCCGACACCACGCACCCCAGTAAACAGATAAGCATGTGCAATGCGGTTGGCAGTAATGGCATTTTTCAATGCCTGTGCAATGGGTTCTTGGCCGATCAGATCATCAAACTGCTGGGGTCGATACCGCCTGGCTAGTACGGTATAGTTCTGTCCGCCCATGGGTTTGGCTGTCTCTGTTTTGGCAGTGGCTTTCTTGGCCATTGGCGTGTTGTGCCTCCCTATAAGGTTCACCATACAGGTTAGGGCACCCTCAGCAAGTTGTCAGTTTTCAGTTCTCGTACAATTCTGCATGAGTTAAAATAGGCGTGGAATTGGTCGAAGTTTTCTCCCAAAATGAACGATGCGGTGAATGGGCACACTTAGGGTGAATACGTGCCAATGGGGGTACCCAACCAACATGGATGAAGAACCATGCAGATTGATATCAACGCTGACCTTGCCGAAGGTTTTCCTCACGACGAGGGATTGATGCAACTGGTCAGTTCGGTGAACCTCGCCTGTGGTGCGCATGCAGGCAATCCGCAGTTAATGGCGAAAAGCCTGCGGTTGGCGCATCAACTCCGAAAACGCATCGGTGCTCATCCAGGGTATTTTGATCGAGATAATTTTGGAAGGGTTGAAAGGGCTGTTGCCCCAGAAGAGTTGTGCCAGGTTGTTCTCTACCAGATGGGAGCACTCAAGGCGCTGGCTGATGATGTTGGAGCGAAAGTATCTTACATCAAACCACATGGTGCAATGTATCATCAGGTGAACCGCGATCAGCGCCTTGCGGAGACACTTGTCAGGATTGCAGACCAATGGGAGTTGGCAATCGTCGGGTTGCCCGATTCGATACTGGAAAAAGAGTGCAGGAAAGCAGAGGTTACCTATTGGAGAGAAGGGTTTGCGGACCGGTGCTATCTACCTGATCGTAGCCTTGTGCCTCGCGATCAGCCTGGTGCGATGATCGACGATCCTGTTGAGGCGGTTGCTCAAATTCACTGGTTAGTGCAATCAGTCAAAGTTGACACCATCTGCATTCACGGCGATGGAGATAACGCGGTTGTCTTCCTCAAGCAGGTCATACAGTTATTATCTGAGAGCAAGTCATGACGCTGAAAATACTGCGACCAGGAACGTACAGTATTTTGACAGGACCGCTACGGCTTGGATCAATGCATCAAGGAGTGCCACGCGGCGGACCGGCAGATAGACATTCTTGGATCATCGGAAATGCATTGGTAGGCAATGAATCCGGCACAGAATCAGATGCCTGCATTGCACTGGAAATAACTTTAACTGGTCCACTGTTGCAGGCAATGCAACCTGTTACGCTGGTTCTTGCGGGAAGCGCGTTCGACATGAAACTGGAAAGCAACCGGGGTTCACGATTGCTCCAACCTGGACATGTGTTTGAGATGCACGAGGGTGACATACTGGATATTGCAGAGTGTAAGCAGGGTATGAGAGCTTATCTTTGCACTCCTGGAGGCTTCCAATCTACTGAATTGAATGGTGGCATTGTACGAGCACCGTTGAAACCAGCAGATATGCTTTTAACGCATAGTATCGCGAGAAATCGATTCCACAACAGATGGATTGAACCTGAAGTTTGGCCTGATCAATCGCCACTAGGAACTCTGCGCATGCTGTCAGGTACTCATTGCGAGAAGAAATGGCTACAGCAATTATTGCAAGCAACTTTTACAGTCTCGAAAGACAGCAGCCGGATGGGGATCAGATTGACAACCAATCTGAAGCGCCAGCAAAAATCTGACACCATGCTTTCTTCACCGGTTGTTCCCGGCACATTGCAGTGGCCAAATGGCGGTGCGCCGATTCTGCTGGGAGTGGATGCCCAGAGCATTGGTGGGTATCCTCGGTATGGACATGTCGTCTCTGCGGACATGGATGCTTTAGGTCAACTGAAAGCAGGCGAGGCCATTCGATTTCAACTGGTGAACCTGCAAGAGGCAGAACAGTTAAGACAGTCCCGGAATCGCTGGCAGCAGCTCTGGGTCAACAGATTATTGAGCATGAGGTATCCATGAAACGAAAGACGTTGCCTCTGATGTTCCTGCTGATGTTGCCCCTTTATGGTTTGGCACAAGCCGAGCGACATGAATTGGGGAGAAGGCTCAGGAACTTTGAAACGACATGGGAGCAAACTACCGACGCTGGCTTGCGTCAGCAGGCAGCTGAACAGATGAACCAGGCGGTAAACTCTTTCTTCAGTCTGAAGTTGATGGATGCAGGCCAAGCCATGGATCGAGGCATATTATTGTTGAAGGGAAATGTGGGGAATTCCAAGTTAGAAAATCTGACATCCATCTGGCTCAAGCCCGAAGGAGTATGGCTCGATTCCAAAGACAACAAGCTTCCGATCAAAGTAGAACGGTTTTATCCATTGAAAGTATCCGTCAGCGACCAGGTGCAATACCGGGCCGAATGGTTGTCAACATCCGCTTCTGAAATGAAGGCAATACCCGGGGGCGAAGGAAAGCTGCGGATTCCAGATAAGCTTTCGCTTGCTGTTCCACCACAGTCTGGCGATTACATGTTGCGTATGCATTGGTCAGATGGCTCAAGTTCCGTCAGCATTGAATATTTCAGGTTATCCATTTCCGAGAATCGAGATGAAAGATTGAGGTTGATTAATCAACTGGTCATGCAAGACAAGTTTTTGCAGGATTCGATTGACAAAGTCAGCTTGCAGTTAAACATCAGGCAACTCAATCGACTGGCAAAAGGCGAAATATTGGAGACAGATTATCCTGCACAAAAGTGGCTGACCGAATGTGAACAAGTGCTGGATAAGATTAACAGGAATGAACCGTTTTACCAATCAGGCAGAATGGAGCAGCACTGGATGGGTGTAAAAACAGCGGCGAAAGGAGTGGTTCCGCTGCGTATTCAGACTGTTCAGCCAGGTAAAGACAGCAAAGTGCCGGTAGTCTTGGCGTTGCATGGCGCTGGCGGTAGCGAGAATCTTTTTTTCGATGGTTATGGCAACGGGAAAATAGCTCGACTGGCTGCAGAGCGAGGATGGTTCGTGGTCGCACCCAGGAATTCATTCAGTAAGCCTGGCCATGATCAGACGCTTAAATCGTTGGCAGAGCGTTATCCCGAAATGGACCTGACCCGTGTATTTGTCGTTGGACATTCAATGGGAGCATCTGAAGCATTGCGTGAAGCAAGTCAGAACCCAGGCGCGTTTGCTGCAGTGGCAGCTTTAGGTGGCGGTGGTTCTGCCAGGCCCGTAAAGGATGACAAAAAACTGTTTCATCGCATCTCATTTTATATTGGCGTAGGCGAGCATGATTTTGCACGCAACAATGCAAAGAATCTGGAGCGACAGTTAAAGCAATTAGGAATCGATTCTGTCACGTTCAATGAGTATAAGGGATTGGAGCATATGATCATAGTTCAGGATGCCTTGCCAGAAGTTTTTCAATTCTTTGATAAAGTAAACCACAGCAAGGTTAACCAATCAGAGACTAAATAATGCTGGTATGCGTTTGGCTCTTCATGTGTTTGTTGCCGTCGGGTAATGTCAAAGACTCGCCGATACAGGCCAGAATCGTGAATGCTCAGGTTATCTGGAATCAGGATCCGCACAGTGCTTTTACTGATTTGATCCACTGGAAGGATCAGTTTGTCTGCATTTTTCGCGTCGGCAAGGGCCATATATCCCCTGATGGTGCACTGCAACTGCTGACTTCGACTGATGGCAATCATTGGTTGCCACTGGCACGCATAGCTTCACCAGTTGCAGATTTGCGTGATCCAAAGCTGGCCGTGGGGCCAGCAGGCGAGTTGCTCGTTTATGCTGCGGGTGCGATGCATGATAAAACCAAGACAACCCATCGCAATTATGTCTGGACCAGCGTGGAGGGCAAGAAATGGAGTGAACCAAAGGAAACAGGTGAGTCAGACAACTGGCTTTGGCGTGTAACGCGACATGTCTCTGGCTATTATGGCTGGGGTTATGGAACCGGGAAAAACCGATTCTTACAGTTGTTCAAGAGCAATCAGGGCCGGGACTTCACTTCGGTTACTCCACCCCTGTTGCAGGACAAAGGTTACGCCAATGAAACGGCTATGGTCATGGATCAGAAACATGCATGGTGCCTGCTGCGGCGTGATGGCAATGCTCCATCCAATACAGGACTTCTTGGTACATCGCTCGAACCGTTTACCGTATGGACATGGCGCGATCTTGGAGTCAGAATTGGTGGGCCCAGCATGCTGCGGTTGCCTTCCGGGCAGTTTCTGGCTACTGTCAGGCTGTATTCTCCCAAGGTGCGTACGGTGCTTTGTCAGCTTGATATGGAGAAAGGTCATCTCAAGGAATTGCTGACACTTCCTTCGGGAGGCGATTGCAGTTATGCTGGCATGGTCTGGCATCAGCAGAAGCTATGGATCAGTTACTACTCTTCCCATGAAGGTAAGACTTCAATTTATCTTGCAGAGGTCGAAGTAAGAGAGGAATAAACGCTCATGAAGAGGTTAATGATGAAAGGTTTTCTGACGGTGGGGGGCATGCTGCTGTCTGCAGTTCTTGCCTTTGCAGGCGAAGGGCAGTTTGTTTCCAATGGAGTCAAACTACAGTTTCTGGAATCAGGCATTCCTGCGGGTGAGCCTGTCATTTTAGTTCATGGCTTCGCGGTGAATGCAACATTGCAATGGTCGTTGCCGGGCATCACCAGAACGTTAAGTGATCGCTACCGAGTGATTCAGTTTGATAATCGAGGACATGGCAGAAGCGAACGGCCTAAGGAAGCTGATCAGTATGGGATGGAAATGGTACATGACATCGCCCGTTTGATGGATCATCTGCAAATCAAACAGGCGCATATTGTTGGCTATTCGATGGGCGCATTTCTAACACATAAGTTTGCTGCTACTTATCCGGACAGGGTGAAATCTATCGTGCTGGGTGGAGCAGGCTGGCTGCGTGATGGCCAGGCGACAGACATCATGGATGAAATCAGCGAATCGCTGCGTACCAGAAAAAGCCTGGAACCACTGTTCCGTGCGTTGCATCCTCCTGGCGCGAGGCCGATTACGCCTCAGGCACTGGAAGCATCGAGCAAGATGGCATTGCTGATCAACGACCCTGTTGCTTTATCACATGTTGCCAAAGGTATGAAGCAGTTAAAGCTAAATGAAGATGAAATGAAGTCAGTAAAAGCTCCGACACTATGTATTGTGGGCGAGCGAGATCCGCTCTGTGAAACGGCTCGCCTGCTTGATGGGCAAAGGCCAAGACTGAAGATGCACTACATTCATGGTGCACACCATATGAATGCATTTGAATTGCCTGTATTTAAGGAATGCATCCTGGCGTTTCTCAAGGAGCAGATGTGAGCCAGCGATACGATGCAGTCGTTGTGGGGGCTGGTCATAATGGATTAACGGCAGCTGCTTACCTGGCCAAGGCTGGACGAAAGGTGCTCGTTCTCGAACGCCGTCCTATGGTGGGAGGCTGCTGTGTCACAGAAGAACTCTGGCCAGGCTGCAAGGTTTCAACAGCTTCCTATGTGAACAGCCTGCTGAGACCGCAGATCATTGAGGAACTGCAATTGAAAAAGCATGGATTTTCCATGCTGCCACGCAACCCTTCGTCGTTTACGCCGTTTCCTGATGGCCGATCGCTGATGATGGGGCCGGATGAGGTACTCAATCATCGGGAAATCAGCAAGTTCAGCAGGAAAGATGCGGATGCCTTGCCTCGTTATGAAGCCATGTTGTTGCGTGCAGCGGAATTTCTAGAACCGACTCTGGATGAAATTCCACCTGATCCCTGGTCGTATAAATTGTCTGACCTTTGGCAGATGGGCAAGCTCGGAATGCGGCTGGCAAAGCTCGGCAAGGCAAGCCAGGATGTTCTCGAAATTCTGACAGGGGCTGCATTGCCTATCCTGGATCGATGGTTTGAAACTGAAGAAGTCAAAGTAACGCTGGCAACCGATGCTGTCATTGGCGCTGCGGCTACGCCCTCCATGCCCGGCACGGCTTATGTTCTCTTTCATCATGTCATGGGAGAATGTGAAGGGGCACGTGGTGTATGGGGTTATGTGCGTGGTGGCATGGGCTCCATCAGCAATGCTCTCGCCAGTGCTGCGAAAAGCTACGGAGCTGTTATTCGTTGTGATGCGCCAGTCTCGCAGTTTATCATCAAAGATAACGAAGTTCGGGGCGTGGTCTTGTCTTCGGGCGAGGAAGTATTGACAGATACCGTGCTTTCCTGCCTGGATGCCCATACGACATTTCTGAAATTGACACCGCACGGTCACTTGCCTGATTCGTTTGAAGCCAGTGTGAGAAGCCTTGATTACACCAGCATGACAGTAAAGATTAATGTGAAACTGAGTGTCCCTCCCGATTTCTCAGCACTTAGATCATTTGGAAAAATCGGGCCTCAGCATCATGGGACCATGCATATCTGTCCAACACTGGAAACCATTGAACGCGGTTATGCAGAAGCAAAGTTGGGCAGGCCATCCAGTACACCGATGATCGAAGCTACGCTACCCACAGCGCTGGATGATTCGCTGGCGCCGCCCGGCGTTCATCTCATGGGAATGTTCGTTCAGTATGTTCCTTATGCGTTGAAGGAAGGTGCCTGGGATACTGCATCAAGAAAGGCTTTCGCTGAGCGCTGCTTTAAGGTGATGGACGAATATGCACCCGGTTTTTCGTCAACCGTTCAGGATTACCAGGTGCTGACTCCCCTTGATCTCGAACAGACCTTCGGTCTGACCGGTGGTAACATCATGCAGGGAACCATGAACCTGTCGTCACTGTTTTTCATGCGGCCGGTTCCGGGCTGGGCTAAGTACAAGACGCCGATTGATGGGCTCTACTTGTGTGGTGCTGCAGCACACCCAGGTGGCGGAGTGATGGGTGCAGCAGGTCGCAACGCTGCGACAGCTGTGTTACAAAAGTAAGAACTTGAAACTGTTATTTATTGCTTGATAGAAAAAATACATCAATGTAGAATTGCCTGAGTTCATCAGGTTGCCAAGATTATCACAATACTATGGCTGAAACTGATTTTGATCGTGATCTATATGCGGAGTTGCGACGGCTTGCAGCCAATTTGCTGAAGCATGAAAATGCAGGATTTGTCTTGCAACCCACAGCACTGGTGCATGAAGCGTTTCTCAAGATACAGGTGAGTTACCCTCACCTGCTCAAACAGGTTGATAAGCGACAGTTTTATGCATGTGCTGCCAAAGCTATGCCGCGCATTCTGATCGATGTGGTCCGCAAGGAAAAAGCTAAAAAACGTGGTGGGAATGCATTGCGAATTGAATTCCCGATTTCCGAAATTGCCAATCCCAAAACAGCAGCAGAGCTTACAGCGTTGGCTGAAGCGGTTGAGTGCCTGGGCAAACATGATCCGGAATCGGCAGAACTGGTGAATCTCCATTTCTTTGTGGGTATGACGCTGCAACAGGTTGCGGAAGTCATGGGGATATCACTGCGAACAGCGCAACGGCACTGGAGATATGCTAAAGCCTGGTTATTTAAATTTATCAGCGAAAATAAATAATTCTGGCACAATCGAAGTCGTTTTTACGCTTATTGGTTAGAGCCAGGAATCAGGATCTGCTATGAACGAGAAGGAAATCTTTGAGTCTGCTATTGAAATACCTGATCCGCAGGAAAGGGCGGCTTACCTTGATCGTGCCTGTGCTGGAGATGATAAGCTCCGTGAAAGAATTGAATCTTTGCTGCGTGCTGATGAACGGGCTGCCCATTTTCTCGAAAAAAGTGCAGGGGAGCCATCTACCAAAGCGTTTGATGAACCTGATGTAATCACTATCGACACTATTTTGGATGGAAAATACCGGCTGCGACAAAAGCTCGGTGAAGGTGGAATGGGGGCCGTCTATCTCGCGGAAACTATCCGAGATGTTAAGCATCAGGTAGCTGTAAAAATCATCAAGCCAGGTTTTGATTCGAAATCAGTCCTGGCGCGATTTGAACAGGAACGCCAGGCTTTGGCGTATATGGATCACCCCAATATTGCCAAGTTTCTTGATGCCGGGTCGACCCCATCTGGCCAGCCCTATTTTGTGATGGAATTAATCAAAGGCATACCCATCACCAAATACTGCGATCAGGAAAAGCTTACTGTCGATGAACGACTGGAACTGATTATTCCAGTGTGCATGGCAGTTCAGCATGCTCACCAGAAGGGCATTATCCATCGCGACCTGAAACCGGGGAATATCCTGGTCGGGCTGTACGACGGCAAACCAGTGCCCAAGATCATCGACTTCGGTGTAGCCAAGGCAACTATTGCTCCACTGACGGAGAAAAGCATCTTTTCCGAGTTGGGAGCTGTCATTGGTACGCTGGAGTATATGTCACCTGAGCAGGCCAAAGTTGATAACTTGGATATCGATACGCGTTCAGACATCTACTCGCTGGGCATTATCCTGTATGAATTGCTGACGGGCACAGTGCCGTTTTCGCGGAAAGAACTGAGTGCAGCCGCCATGCTGCATATGTTGCAGGTTATTCGGGAGGAAGAGCCTGATAAGCCCAGCACGAAGCTGTCTGCATCGGGATCATTGCCGAGCGTAGCTGCAGTGAGAAAGATCGAGCCCAGTGCGCTCACACGGAAATTGCAGGGTGAAATCGACTGGATCGTGATGAAGTGCCTGGAGAAAGAACGTGCCAGGCGTTATGAAGTACCTTCGCAACTGGCACAGGATATTAGAAACTACTTGTCGGATAAGCCTGTACAGGCTGGTCCACCCAGTGCTGCTTACCGGTTCAAGAAGTTTTTGAAACGGCATCGAGCCAAGATGGCGGCTGCTTCGCTGATAGCACTTGCGCTCATAGCCGGGCTGATTGGTACCACCTGGGGATTGCTCAAGGCACAAAAAGCAGAGAAGGAAGCGAAGACCGAAGCAGAAACAGCCAAAGCAGTTATCCATTATCTGGAAAATGATCTGTTGAAACTGGCAGACGTCAGCGTGCAGGCGGAGGCGGGGCTTCTTGTTAACAAAGACATTAAACTGCGAGATGCAGTTCACCGGGCTGGTGCTTTGCTGATGCAGGGGAAACTGGACAAAGAGCCTGCCGTAAGAGCTGTGCTGCATCGAACAATTGGTCGAGCGATGGTTGCGCTGGGAGATTATAAGGAGGCTCTGCCTCATTTGCAGAAATCAGAAGAACTTCGAAGAGAGATTGGAGGCAGCCAGGATCTGGTATTGCTGGAGAGCCAACTCTATCGCGTGAGAGCGATGCTGGAAATGGGTTCCAATAAGGAGGCAGATGCGCTGGCTCAAGAAAGTCTGGTCTCACTCAGACAACAGTTGCCTGAACATGCACCGCTTGTCATTACTGCCAGAAGGTTACAGGCGTTGGCGAAACAGAAACTGGATCAATACGAAGTGGCACAGAAATTACTGGAGGGGTTGGCTGAAGACTGTAGAAGGCATTTCGGCCCACAACATCTGGAAACGGTGATCAGTAATGTCAGTTTAGCAAGCACATTGGGGACAGTTTCAGTCAAACATCAGTCAAAAGAACAGCAGGAGACTGCAAGAAAACAGTTTGAAGTGAATATGCCACTACTTAAGCAATTGCGGGGAACTCAACATCCAGAATTCCTGGAAGCCATGAATGATCAGGCAGTCTTTTTATCTCGATGGAAGATGTTTAAGGAAGCTGAAGAAATTCGGCACGAACTGATAAAACATTATCAGTCAGTTTTAGATGATGATCATGACTCCGTACTCATTGCGCGAAATAACCTGGCCACCTTATATGTAAACACGGGACGACTGGATGAGGCCGATAAAATCCTGAATGATGTTTGCAGCAAATACAAAAGCAGATATGGTGTGCAAGAGTATGAATACGATGGACTGATGGCTGCCAAAGCTGGATTGGGAGGAATTCAGTTTCGAAGAGGTAATTTTAGTACTGCAGCAGAGTTGTTCAATTATGCAAGAGAAGCGGCACGTAAAAAATATGGCCCAGATAACCATGACTATATGAAGTTCACCAATTCGATGGCCGAATGTGAATTTCGAGCAGGAAAGCAAACGGAGGCAGAACGCCTGTTTGAGGAAGTATTGACGATCAACAGCAAAGTAACACCGCCTTCTGAGGTTAATCTGTTCGAAAACAGGCTGAATATCGTCAGGGTAAGGCATGCAATCAACAAACTAAAATCATGCAAAGAGTTGCTTGAACTCAACGATAAAAGTCCAGCTTACTCCAAAATACCATTATGGCGAAAGGCTGTCCATCATTACTATCAGGCTGAATATTACCTTGCCATGGGTGACAAAAGTTTAGCCAAAATGGCTGCCGAGAAAAGCGAGGGGCTCTTCCAAGAAGATAAGCAGGAAGAGAAAAAAGACATTGAGAAAAAACCCAGGCCTTCTGAGTACCTTCCGGGGAAAGAACGGGCAAAGGCTTATGATGCATTACAAATCACACGACAGAAACTGCGATAGCTTACAGTTAGTTGTTGCAGCCATGTCACAAACCGGAGAAAGTAAGATGCCTCAGATCGAACACGTCGAAGTTGTTGCAGGTGGATTTCCGCCACTCGTCGGGCGCTTCATCGAGGCAGTAATCTATGTAGTTACAATACAACAAAAGGCCGATGGTACGTATGAGCCTGGGAATAAGCATTACTTACTTGATTTTTCACTCGATGATCTTATGACACTTACAGTTGCTATGATTGGAAAAAGCGATGTTAAGATTAAAGAATTAGGTTCAGGGAAAAATGGCCATCGGTATGTATACTTTGATGATACAGTGAAGGTTGATAGTTTAGGGGAAGAGACATTTATTCCAGCAAAGATTGATCGAACATGATAAGGTACCAATAGATGCGGATGCAATTATCAATTTAAATTGAATTGTTTACTAAACAATAGCGATTCGACGATTGCATTTGTTTTCACTTCCGCATCTTCACTTGCCAGATGTTACGGTACTGTACATGGTGGCCATAATCCTGAAGCAACATCGGTCCAGCAGGCTGGGGTCTCCCCTGTACCGAATCAAGGGGCAGAATAAACCAAGTCATGAAATCATTAAAGCAACCAGCGAAATCTGTGAGTCAAACGGTTTGACATACAGTGATTGCAAAACGTGGAGTATGAGCAATGCCTGTGATTGAGCATGTAGAAGTCGCAACTGGAGGGTATCCGTTTGCTGGGGACAAGCCCTGTATTTTCATTGTTATGGACACTAGTCCGCACTATGTTATGACTTATACAGATGCAATGATTACCAAAGTGTGTAAATTCTTGTTTGATAAGACAAAAGTACAGTTTGAGCTTGATGGCAAAACAGACAAGCGAACAATAGTTAACAAAGATGATATTAACACGACAATAAAAGATAAAGAATTTAATGGGGCTACGGATATCAAAAAAGATTCTGACTAACTATCACTTCCCCAACTTCACCAGCCAGATGTTCCGGTACTGTACGGGGTTACCATGATCCTGGAGCAGTATCGGTCCTGGCAGGCTGGGGTCGCCGCCTCGGCCGGCGGGGGTGTTGTCTTTGGTGAGTTGTACTTTGTCGTGTACCTTGATGCCGTTGTGCCAGACGGTAATCCAAGCGGGTGCTGTTTTCTTACCATCGACAAAAACGGGTGCATGGAATTCGATGTCGTAGGTTTGCCAGACGGTTGGCGCTTTGCATGCATTCACCAGTGGCTTGGCAATGGAATAGATACCGGAACAATCATCCCACTTGCTATCCAGGCCATAGCTGTCGAGTACTTGTACTTCATATCTGCCTTGCACATAAACACCGCTGTTGCCTCGAGCCTGGCCCTTGGCTTTAGGCATGTAGGGAACACGGAACTCGACATGAAGCTTGAAGTGGCCGGTGAATTCCTCTTTGGTCATGATGTCGCCAGTGCCATTGACCTGCATGAAGCCGCCATCGAGCAGTTTCCATTTGGCAACTTCATCATTCGCCTTGCGACGCCAGTTATCAAGAGATTTGCCATCGAACAATACCAGAGCACCTTCAGGTGCAGGAACACTGGGCATATCGACTTTGTCTTCAGGCTTCGCCAGTTTCAAATCATCAATGCTGCCATAAAAATCATCTGCTGCGGCGATGGTGGTTATCGTCAACAGACTTACTGTCAGCAGGCTCAGTGTCTTGATCATCTTCAGGTCTCTTTTTCTTTTCGTTAAAGGTGGTTTCTTTCCAGGCAACCAGGCAGGCGCTTGCCAGCAGGAAGGTATGAACAGGTGGCAGTGCTGCGCTGGCAAATGTCTGATCAGCGGTTGAGATGTCTTTGGAAGTCCAGGATACATGGCCTGGTGGCAATTCAGGCGGGGTGAGGATGGTCAATGCTGAATTTAAGTCGCCCGGGTTCATAGGGCCAAAAATGGGAACAATATCCATGGCTCTATTTCCCCTTATTCAGTGGCACCGACTGCATCTTTTCGTTCGCCAGCAGTGGCCAGCGGACTGTTGGCGGGGTAACGCAGGAAATCATTGGGAGGAGTCGGACTGGTATTCAAGGTGAAATCCAGACCCTTGACGACAAATTTGGGAATCATTGCCCCCATCCCGGGCTTGCTGCCTGCGTTGTCGAAAACATTACCGCTTCCAACCCAGCCACCAGAGAGTGCCTCAGGCTTTATTTTGGTCTTAGTTGCATCCACCTGCAACAGGTTTTTTACCTGAAAGAAAAGATTGTTGCGAACTGTCATATAAATGTCGCTTGTTTTGACGGGCACATCCAAAGCAAAGCCAGTTTCAAAATTCCAGAAGGTATTCTGCTGGATCATGGCATTCATTCGTGGATTGGCGCCTATAGTATCAGACCAGAGCATTGCCCGGCCTTGGCCGCCAAACAGACGGCATTGTTCCATGAGAAATCTTTGGGTTGGGGCACCGAACCAGATGGCTGACTGGAAGGCCCCCTGGATGCGGCAATGGCGTAACTGCAGGCCATCGCAGGAGGCTCCTTGAATGCGGATTGCAGCAGAGGCAGGCTGGGACGCGTTCTGTTTAACGTGGACACGATCAAACCGAACTTCCCGACGACCGCTGCCTGTCAGGTTGTCTACTACTATGCCATGCTGTTGAAATCCTTCCAGGCGAACATCGTCCAGTTGAAGCCCGCTACATCGCCCATTGACTAAGAGCGTTGTCTGAACAGCATCATCACCATCCAGCAGGAAACCTGAAAGTTTAAATCCTTCGACCTGATCAATTGTCACAAGGGATTTAACAGGTGGATGTCCCGGAGGTGGAACCAGCCGAGCACGCTTGCCATCGTCTCCCACTTCAGCTTTCAAAGTGATATTAATTAAACCCTGCGAACTGGTTTTTGGCGTAAGATGGAGTGACTCCTGATAGGTCTGTCGATCAGTAATCACTATGGTATCGCCCGGCCCAGCCTGCTGCAGGGCTTGTGTGATAGTGGTGTGGTCAATTCCATCGAGTTTGTTGCGTGCAACATACCAGGTTCGCGGACCGGCCGGTTTCTGAGCAGTATTGCTTGCAGTTGCCGGGGATGAGGGACCCGCGCCAGCAGCAGAACGATTTTTCAAAACCAGAAAAAGTGCAACAGCGAAAAAGATGGCAAGTCCTGCTATAACCAGGGTCAGCCAGACCCATAGCGGCCAGCCCTGTTTTTCTTCCTGTACCTGTTCTATTGCATCAGCCTGTTTCTTTTTCTGCTTTCTGGGGCCTTCCTTGGCTTGCATGACTGTTACTACACGATCACCAGCGTTTTTTGAATCGAGAACAGGTGATGGGTATTGATCCCAGTTTTTGCGAGCAGAAACCATAGGTGATGGTGGATCTTTACCAATCACAATCGGTGGCGATGACTGCGGTCTGGGTGCGATGCCAGCAGCTTTGGCTGGTGTAACCATCATGGGAATGGTAGGGGCAGGAGCCACGGCGGAAATCACGGGGGCTGTTGAATCTGTTCCTTTATTCAGCCCTTTGACTGAACTATCGCCACTCCGGATGCTTACCGTACTGTCGTCGGTTCCACGCTGAGCGACCTGTGAATCAAAAATGGGTGATCTGGAATCAGGATCGCGGCTCAGTGGCTCAAGAATTACTGGAATGCTGGCGGCAGTGACGCCAGATAATATCTCCCCACCGAATGGAACACCTCGCGCCATGGGGCTTAGTTCAGCAAGCTCATCTTCGGTTGGGGGGTAACTGAAGTTTGCATATGGTTGAAGTGCCTCAAGCAGTTCTTCGGGGCTGCCAAAGCGATCTTGCACTTTCTTCATCATGCATCTAGCGAGGATAGCTTCCAGTTCAGCAGGCACGCCAGCACGTAACTCATGTACAGGTCGGGGGGTGCGGGTCTGATGCCATATTAATTTTTGAGCAACCGAACCATCACCAAATGGTGGCTGCCCGGTTAAGGTGTAAAAGAACGTACATCCCAGGCTGTAGATATCTGATCGAATATCAACGCTGTGGCTGTCTATGGCCTGCTCGGGCGACAGGTAATCGGCGGTGCCAAGAACTGTTTCATCATATTTCTTGGTAATGATGTCTTCGTGATCGTTGAAGAATCGAGCGAGGCCCATGTCAAGAATTTTGACAGTGCCTTCGCGATCAATAAGGATATTCGCAGGTTTAATATCGCGGTGGATCAACCCGGAATCGTGAGCATGCTGCAGTCCCAGTGCAGACTGGTACATGTAATGGCCTGCCCGTTGAGGGTCGAGCGGGCCACTGGCATGGACAATTTCGGACAGGCTGCAGCCATCCACGAAATCCATAACCAGGTAATGCAGGTCACCATCCTGGTCTTTATCGTAAGCACGCACAATATTGGGATGATCAATACTTCCACCAGCGCGAGCTTCGCGTTCGAAGCGTTCCAATGCAGCGGGATCGGAAGCTTTGGCACGAGGCAATACCTTGATGGCGTAGCGACGTTTCATGGTTCGGTGTTCAGCCAGGTAAACCTGACCCATTCCACCTATTCCAATTCTTTCGATAACACGATACTTGCCGACATAGAATCCACGCCATTTGCCTGATAGCAGTTGATCTGCCTGAAATCTGCTCAAGACGGCATCGCGAACCAGGACATTCGCCATTTCCTTTGGGTCTTCGGGAATAGGCTGAGCTGCTTCGAGCCGATCCAGATACAATCCGAGCCGGGTGGGATCAACCAGCCCGCTTTTACGCGTCAAATCCAGAAATGATTCGATGGGCGTGCGAGTCATAAGAACAATATTCTAACTCTCTTGCAGAAAACAGGTATGCCCATCGAGCATTGACAAACACTACAATAGTACAGTTATACTATCAGTGTAAAGTACAATCAGGATTTGCCAAGCAAATCCAGAGTTGAACTCTTCAACTTAACCGGATTTACTTTTTATTGAACAGTATTCTGCTGTAGGCTCAACCTCAACGCCTTAAAGGCCCATATATGAACCATTTGGACAACCGACGGGCATTCACTCTGATCGAACTACTCGTTGTAATAGCTATTATTTCGCTTCTGATGGCGTTGCTTTTGCCAGCCATTCAGAAAGTAAGAGCTACAGCAGACAAAATGATATGTGGCAGCAACATGCACCAGTTGGTTATTGCCTTGCACCATTACCACAATGACCATAACAAATTTCCGCTCGCCTACACCGACGTGACATCGCCTGAAGCCTGGCATAACTGGATGGCCTACACTCTGCCTTATGTTGAAGGGCAGAACCTGGCGAAAGACTATAACACCAGCCTTCCCTGGTGGGTTGGCACCAATCGGGATATTGTCATCAAGCGTATTAAACTGGTTCAGTGTCCTTCAACTCCAAACCCGGATCGTATTCAGGATAAGCCTGAAACAACTCCGCCCAACAAAACGGGCAGTTGTGGCGATTACTTTGCAGTAGCGGGTGTTCATCCCGACATCAATACTTCTCTGCCTCCCACGCAACAATTTAACATCACTACGGATCTTCGCGGAGTGATTTGCTGGTACGATTCAGCAGTCAACAAGCAGAACCGCATTGCTGATGTGCGTGATGGCACAGCCAACTCGTTTATCATTGGTGAATGTGCAGGCCGAGAAGATGTGTATCGTGGACGAATGTTTTATCCAGTTAATTACACTAGCACTCCACGTGTTCGTGCCCGTGGCGGCGCCTGGGCAACCACCGATAATGCCTACATGATTGGTTCACGCAAGGCTTGGGATGTTGCTTTCGGCCCAATCCCCGGTGAAATCAAAATCAACAATTCCAACGAGTGGGGGCACTGCTTCTATAGTTTTCATCCAACCGGCGCCAACTTCGCATTCGCTGATGGTTCAGTGAGATTCCTGGGTGAATCGACCAGCTTGTGGACATTGGGAGCGTTATCAACCCGTTCAGGCGGTGAAGTTGTGGTGAATCAAGAATGATCCGAAGAATCATTCTCATCACCGTGGTTATATCCCTGGCGGGGTGTAGCAGAGCGCGGCCTGAGCCACATCCTGTTGCGGGTAAAGTGCTTTTCAATGGAAGACCCATTGCCGATGCCATGGTTACACTGCACTCCGTGAAGAACGACGTAACTCCGATGCCGATTGCATATACCCGTGCCGATGGGCAATTTGATGTCAGTTGGTTGAAGCAGGGGGATGGTGCTCCAGTAGGCGAATACGCCGTGACCATTACCTGGAGACAATTAGTCCAGCGGGGTGAGGAAAAAGAACGCTCGGGAAGAAATCAGTTGCCAGCTCATTATGCTGATCCGCAAAAAACGCCGTGGCGATGTATCATCAAACCGGGAAAGAACGTACTACCGGTTCATGAAATAAAGGGTTCCTAGCCGGTTTCTTCAGACAAGTCTTGTTAGCCAGAGCATCTACAGGTTAAACTTGTTAAGCCAACCTGATGCTATGGATACTATGCAACGTCTGTTTACGGTTCTGATCATCCTGTCAGGGATAATACTAGTCGCTGCCGGTCTATATGTGGTGATCCTGGGGCCGGTAGATAAGCTGTCAGCCATCAACGTAGCTGTGATTGCACCTGGTGATCAGGAAGTAGCCTGGCTTCATCCGGCCACCAATTTTGCAACTTGGGAACGCTTTGTTGTGGGATTGAAAGAACTGCCTGATGTCGTGGTTGATGAAAGTGCAGCATTTCCTGAAGACAGCATGAAGTTGCCGGTGGTAGGATTATCGAAACCTGGCTATTCAGGCACATTATGGATTCGCTGGTATAAGCTCACCGGGTTACGAACCATTGAAAAATGGGTGTCCGAGCTGTGTCAACGCCAGCCACGCCCGTTAGCAGTGGTGGGTGGTGGCAACAGCGAAAGGGCTAGAGACATTGCCCTCCAACTGGCCAGGCAGAAGCTGGTCGATCGCCAGCTGCTTCCGGTTTTTCTCATCACGACTGCAACTGCAGAGAAAGTACAACACCCCGAATTGGGAATTGTTGACCTGATGCAGATTTATCCACAAAGATCGTTTCGGTATTGTTTCACCAACCGACAGATGGCGGAAGCGATCCACCACTTCGTTCGCGAACAGATCAGCCAGGATAGAGAACTGCAGATTACCTCTTCACGCATCAGTCTGATATCGTGGAAGGACGATCCATTCTCGCACGATTTAGTAGAGCAATTTGAAGCATCTTGGCGTATACCCAGCGAGCAGGTGCCTCAACCACAAGTGGCATCCTATGCCATCGCTCACAGTGTGGGTGCATTGAATCAGCCTAACAAGCTGGAAATGGCAACTGTGGAGAAACTGGTACGTGAAGTCAGTGGTGAATCCGTTGCAGTGAGAGGTCGTGAACTCCTGGTATTGCCCGCTGGGCCTGCACCGGCACGACGATTTCTCCGATCACTGTACCATACCGATCCGAATGAACGATTCCTGTGGGTGGTTACCGTGGGAGATGCGATTGATTGGAATACACTTTATCGTGATCGTCGTTTAACGTGGCCTGTGGTGGATGTTCCGTTTCCTCTGATTGCCTTCATGCACCGTAATCCGGTAGAAATGCAATTGAAGCTTGGACGGGGATTTGTGGCTGATGATTCGACAGAGCAAACGCCCAATCCTTCCGGCACTGATGACCTGTTGCTATATCGCGATATTGGGCATTCGCTGGTTACAGCTTGTTTTCGGAACCAGCAACTGGCATCACAGCCAGACATTTTGCGTCAATCGCTTCGCGCGGAAGTGAACGAGAATCAGCAGCCGCTGTTTGATGAAGACGGTAATCGTCCCGATATGGCGGGGGAATACATCACCCTTTTGCGACCTGTACACGAAGAATTGCGGATTGCACCGCTCAGTCGAATTGAAGTGTATGTACGCAAGTCGCAGGCGAAATCCTGGCAGCGAATCATCCAACTGCAAGCGACATACAGCAATGACAGATTAGTGCGAGGTAAACCATGAAATCGACCTCCAGCCGCTGGTGGCGATATCTTCGTGGATTAACCCCGGCTGCCATACTACTTGCGTTAGTTGTTGGAATCATCATTTATGCGGTGGAAAATCGGCTTCGCGATGAAATGGAGTTCGAAGACAATATTCTCAAGGAGTGGGTAACGGAAACCCGCGTGGGCCAATCAACACTTCCAGAGCTGGTGAAGCAGTTACTGACGTCATCGCCGCAGGATAAAGACGAAAAACGAGATGCCATCCTGACCCACATGACAGTCCTGGGCGAATTGACGAAAATCAATCAGGGACTGATGCCTCTTTTTCCATTTGTGTATCGAATGGAGATGAGATTTGTTCCGGATCGTGAGTTGGACATTCTCTGGAATTCAAACAGCCCCATTCCGCGTGATATCAAACCTCAGGTGTTCCCGATCATTGAGGTCGACGGTGTTCAGTCGAGCCTGCATATCTATGTGCAGTTGCGGGCGTTTGCCAACCGCCAGGAAGAAATCATCCAGCGCCAGACCACAATGAGGCATGCATTGAGCCTGCTAGCCATCCTCGCCGCTGGTGTGGCATTATTCTGGGTTGTGCTGTTTCTGCGACATGAGCGTATGCTCGAACTGAAAGATTATCAATCGCGTGAGCAGCTAGATATGCTGGAACGCAATCGGCTCAAGGAACAGTTGCTACGCGAAGAGGAAGAACTGAAACGACAGGAAGCTGAAAAGCAAGTCCTTGAAGCCCAAACCAAGATATACTCAGATATCAATGTGCTGGCTGGGTCGTACGCTCACAACATCAAGAATCTCCTGGTACGTCCGAATGATCTGCTGAACCGATTCATGACAGAACCAGTTACGCCTGAGGATGCCAGGCATTTGATTGGTGAAGCACGCGAAAGTCTTCGTGCTGTGTCAGAGCGAACCCAACAGATATTGAGAACAGTGCACCGTGATCTCTCCAAGCCGGTTTTCTGTTCTGTTGAACTCAATGAACTGGTTTCAGTGCTCTCACATCAGTGGCAGCCTATGGCCAGGCAGCAGTGGAAAATGGAAATCAGGGAGGAACTGTTTACGCAACCTGTTGTCATCCAGGGGGACAAGTCGCATTTGACCCAGGTGCTCGAAAATCTGCTTTGCAATGCCCGAGATGCCACCTTTGAAGAAAGAACATTTCGTCGTGATCAGGCGCGATTGTACGATGCATCAGGCAGTGAAAATAAAAAAGAGAAACTATTGCATGCAACAGCGTGGCAGGGGACGGTTTCGATCAGAGTTGAGCAAGATGATAAATATGTCAGGATCGTGGTAACCGATAACGGTATAGGCATGAGTGAGGAAGTTCTGAATCAATGCACGCAGGCTCGCTTTACTACGAAGCGGAACAATGCACTTCATGAAGGACTCGCCAGCGGGCTGGGGCTGGGTTTATCCTTTGTGTCGTGGGTCATGGAGCAGCATCGAGGTAGCATGCAGATTGTCAGTGCGGAGCATCAAGGCACCACGATCACACTCTTGTTTCCTCATGCCGCTGAAAAGGCACGTTGATACGAATGGTCGATCAGGCAGTCGGGTAAAGCAACTGATTTAGCGATACTGGTTTTGGCTGCCTGTGCTGAGATGTTCATTCGTAATGCATCATCCTGTAACAACTGGTGCATGGCCGAGGCCCAGGCTGGTGCAGTGTTATTCTCAATCAAGATGCCATTGTGACGATGTCTGATATATTCTGACATCGATGGCTGTCGGCTGGTAAGTATTGGTTTGCCTGCAGTTAAACCAGACAGCAGTGCGTCGGGTACGCCATCGGTTTCTCGTGGCAACCAGACTGCATCGCATTGGCTGACCAGTTCATGGACACATGTCTCGCAAGGCTCGTGGTAAATCACATCGCCGTTGACAATGCCCTGTGCCCAGAGATCAACACTGGCAGTGGCTTCTCCGCTACCATGCAGAATCATGCGTACATGGGGATGAAGGTATTGAAGAATGCTCAACGCCCAGACTGCCATGCGATTACCTTGAGGCGTTTGCATTGGGCCGCCAACGTAGATCAGCGGAGTTTGCTCTACGATGTTGTATTTCTGCCGAAGTATTGATGATTGGCTGGAACGAGGTGGATTAAAAGCAGTGCTGACTGTGATTTTCTCAGCGGCAATCCCAACATCGAGACAGTGCATTCGAAGAGATTCTGATGCAACCATCCAGTGGTTAAGGTCGGGCAATCGTGTATTGGCAGAAGGCAATTCATGCAGGACACCCAACTGATGACTTGCTTTCAAGCGGGCAGACCAGACTTCCAGTTGAGTGGGAACGAAACTCCAGACCAACCATTCGCAGGTGCCCTGGTGTCTCCAGGGAGATCGAGCCATCCAGGGCTGCACGGTGACATGAAAGCCGTAGTACTGCAAAGTCTCTCTGATGGCCTGTTGTTGCAAGGCAGCCATCGACTCCATGCCGGGGCGGTATAGCCAGGTAATTGACTTCATGCATCTCTTCCGTGACAGACTGTGAAATGTTTCGTTACAATCGATGGACCGTTTGCCAGGACAGGCAAAAATGGTGATGCATCAGGGAGTATGCTTCACTCCGATGGCTTGTGGTTTGCCATCACGGATTCGCATGAGGAGAACTACATTCTCTGTTACTTTGATTGTGGCGTCTGTGGGCTTGAGCATAACCAGAACAAGATAGTCGTCATCGTGAACAACTTGCTCGAGCATGCTGCGGTCTTTCGCTGGCATGCGTGATTTCATCGCTGCCATCGTTGCCACCAATTTGACTTCAATTTGCCTGACGCCATAAGATGTGTTTCGCTGTTCAATCCATTTCTGCAGTTCTTGCTTTAAAGCATCCTGTTGCTGAACCACCAGTTTTCCATCGTGATACCATGGAATACTTGCTAAGGGCAGCATGCTATCAGCCTGCCCATTTTCGTAAGCGGTGTAAAACTGCTTTGCCAATTCGTTGGCATGTTTTTGCACGCGCTTTTCATTATCGTTCTGGTCAGGCAGAAGGATCAGACAAAGCAGCAACCACATGGCTCAGCCCTCCATGGCTTTGAGTGGTACGTTGAAATATGACGAAATGAATCAGACGGCAAGAACAGATCGATAGGCTTGCACCAGGCCATCGATCTCGGCCTTGGTTCGCTTCTCGGTTACTGCCACACTGATGCAGTTTTCAAGCTGGGGGTACCATCGACCGAGTGACAAACCGGCATGGTAGCCTTGATGAAGCAGTTTTGCCAAGAGCGATTCGGTATTACCTGGGACTTCGATAGTGAATTCCTTGAAGAAGGGCTTGTCAGGAAACTTGAGTTTGATCCCAGGAACCTTTGCTAACTCACTGGCAGCGTAGTGAGCTTTCTGCAGACATAGCTCGGCAGTTTCCTTGAGTCCCTTTGGTCCGAGTGCTGCGAGATGCACGGTGGCCCTGAGGGCAATAAGTCCCTGATTGGAGCAGATGTTACTGGTTGCCTTGTCGCGGCGAATATGCTGTTCGCGGGTCTGCAGTGTCAGCGCCCAGCAGGTTTTTCCGTTTTTGTCTATGGTTTGCCCGACCAGTCGGCCTGGAATCTTGCGGATGAAGGGTTCCTTGCAGGCCAACAGTCCGAGGTAAGGTCCACCATATTGCATAGGTGTTCCAATTCCCTGGCCTTCAGCCACCACAATATCTGCTCCAACATCACCTGGCCGTTTGAGAATACCCAAGCCCACTGGATCTGTAGCAACAATGAAGAAAATGCCCTTCTCATATGCCATGCGGGCCAGTGTTTCAATGTCTTCCAAGTGTCCAAAGAAGTTGGGGCTTTGAACCACAACGCATGAAACATTATCGTTGAGTTGAGACTGGAACGTTTTTGAATCAATCGTTCCACCAGGAGTAGGGATCAGCACTGCTTGGGGAGGCAAGTTCTCCAGATAGGTATCCAGGGTTTGACGATATTGTGGATGAACACTCTCAGCAATCAGGATATTTGATTTGCCATCAACCGAAGCATGCGCCATCAATGCTGCTTCCACGACACCTGATCCTGCTTCGTACAGACTGGCGTTGGCGATATCCATGCCAGTCAGCTGACAGATCAATGTCTGGAATTCGAAGAATGCCTGCAGGCTGCCCTGGCTGGCTTCAGCCTGATAAGGGGTGTAAGCTGTGTAAAATTCTCCGCGCCCTGCCACCTGATCGACCACGGCTGGTATGAAGTGATCGTAGCTGCCACCACCCAGGAAACAGACTGCCTGCTCAGGAGAGATATTCTTGCGAGCCAGTCTGGTCATCTCGCTGGTCATCGGCATTTCAGCCAGTGCAGCAGGCACGTTCAATGGCCTGTCAAGTCGACATGATTCAGGGATGGGTGCAAACAGTGCATCCAGCGAGGTGACGCCAATAGCTTTCAGCATCGCAGCCTGATCAGCCTGGGTATTAAGCACGTACGACAAAGGAAGTAACTCCGAAAATGAAATACAACTGTGCAACCTGATAAGTCTCAGGTTTCTTGAGATAGTTATTAAGCGTTTTCTTCTGCAAGCAGTTTGTCATACTCCGATTGATTCATCAGGGTATCAGCCAGTGATCCGCTTGGTTTGATTTTGACGATCCAGCCTTTTTCATAGGGGCTTTCTGCAATCAGCATGGGATCGCCTGATAGTTTTTCGTTCACTTCAACCACGGTGCCATCGCAGGGAGCATACAAGTTGCCCACCGATTTGACTGATTCAATCTCAGCACAACTTTCACCTGCCTTGGTGGCGCTGCCTACTTTGGGTAGCTGCACGTAGAGCAGGTCTTTTAGCATATCGACCGCATGCTGGGTAATACCGACGGCAACATTACCGGAGGCTTCCTTGTTGCACCATTCATGGGAAGGGCTGAAGCGATAGGTTGCAAGGTTCATGCGGTCGTCCTTAGAGAGGTTGTTTTTCGGTGACAGTTTTACGATTTTGGCCTAGAATAAAACGGCATTTTAACAACAGTAGCCGGCTGCAATTGGCCTCGAATATCAATCGATACCACGGTTCCCAGACTGGATTGTGCCTGAGGCACGTAGCCCATGGCGATTGATTTTTGCAGCGTCGGAGTGAAGGTGCCACTCGTTACAGTGCCAATGGTCTGTCCCTGCAATTGAATGTTGCATCCTTCGCGTGCAGGCCGTTTGCCTTCCAGTTCCAATCCAACTCTGACCGGCAGATCCTTTTTCTGTTGCCGCTCCATGATGGCGGTCTTGCCGATGAAGGCTCCCTTATCAAATTTGACAGCCCACGATAAACCAGCCTGGATTGGGTCAATGGATTCACTCAGTTCATGACCGTAGAGGGGCATGGAGGCTTCCAGGCGAAGCGTATCGCGAGCACCCAGGCCTGCAGGCTTACCACCCAGCGTTTCCAGTTCGTCCCACAAGCTGTTGGCATGATCATTGCCGATCATGATCTCTACGCCATCTTCTCCGGTGTATCCCGTGCGGCTCAGCACACATTGCTGTCCCATGCATCGTGTTGCTGCGGCGAAGTAATACTTCAGGCTGGCTGGGTCTACTTCAGTCAGACCGCGAACGATCTCAATCGCTCGAGGACCTTGGACAGCAATCATGGCTGTGTGCATCGTCTGATCGTTGAGTTCAACTTTCATTCCCTCACGGTGCCTGTTCAACCATTCCACAATCTTGGTTCGGTTGCTGGCATTGACCACCATGGAATATCCATATGGCCACTTGTAGACCAGGACATCGTCCAGGATGCAGCCTAGTTCGTTGCAGATCAGGCTGTAACGCACCTGGCCATCTTTCATGGTGCTGATGTTATTGGTGCAGACTTTTTCCAGAAGAGCTAAAGCATCGGTGCCGCTGAAACTGAGTCGTGCCATATGACCAATATCAAACAAACCTGCATGACTGCGTACGGCGTGATGTTCGTCTACGATGCTGGTATAAACCACGGGCATCATCCAGCCCGCAAACTCCACCATGCGGGCGCCCAGATCGACATGTTGCTGATACAAGGCAGTTTTGGGAATATCGCTCACGGATCACCATAAATACGGGATAAACAAAGTGTATGGGCAGATCAGTTTGCTGCAAGAAGCCCCCGGAGTGAACTTATTCCGATTGTGCTGTGTGGGCTTTAATGGGTCCTTTTGTCGAGTTCACTTCGATGAAAATAAGAAGTTGATTCAAGGGTTCCCTGTCGATGGTAACAACATCGCAGAGGCTGTTTCATGCTACGCATGGTTTGCTCGATTCTGCTGGGTTTTACAGGGCTATTGTGCGTTTCTGGATGCGGAGGAGTCGATCTTTTCGAGGAAGATTCGACGCCTGTTACCATTACTGGAAAAGTGCTGTACCGTGGCTATCCATTAAACGGTGGGTGGCTCGTTTTTTCTTCTGATCCACAGTTTGGTGCGGGCACTGATCTCATCATGACGGAAGTACTCAGCGATGGCACATTTCAAGTTCGAGATCATCAGCACCAGGGCTTGAAGCCTGGATATTACCGCATGTCGGTAACCAGCCATCCCAATCCTCACTGGCAACTTCCGCGTCGTTACCACGATCCCAACACATCTGGCCTGCGTTGCACGGTTTCTGCACAACAACCACTGCGACTGAGAATTGAACTCGATTAACTTCTGCTAATATGGCAGGAACTGAAATAGCTATAAATTGATGCCAATTTGGCGAAACGCAGTGATCGCCATTGCAGGCCAAGCGCCATAAAGGCAGTCAGGTTGAATTGTAAAGTCATAATAAGCAAAAATGAGTGACGTAAGTGATTTATTGTAAATAACTTATATCAAACAAAAATTATGCAGAATAAATTTGGCACAACGCATGCTCATATAGTTACTCGTTACTTGAACTGCTTAATCGTCAAGTCGTAAAGGAGTGATTTCGATGCGTATGCTTCAAACCTTGCCTGGTTACAACTCGTTCATTCGAGAAATGAATCGCGTCCACAGGGACCTCCAGTCAGCTATAGGCAATAACTACCCCGCAGTTAACATGTGGGAAGATGAAAACTATCTTTATGTGGAAAGTGAATTGCCTGGTTATCAACAGAGTGACCTCCATATCTACATCACTGGTGAAGATCAGTTGTTGATGAAAGGTGAACGAAAACCTGTTGTCATCGAAAACGCAGTCTGTCATCGACAGGAAAGAAGCTTTGGCAGCTTTGAACGTACCATGACATTGCCTGTCAAAGTGGATGCAAACCAGGTGAAGGCAACATTTACCAATGGTATTCTCAACCTGGTACTGACCAAATCTGCTGCAGCTAAGCCACAGAAAATCGAGATCACAGTGAGCTGATCCATTTATCCAGAAGCCAACTCGGTAACGATAGGCCAGTCATTATCCAACAGAAAATAATCACGGAGAGAACCATGTCTAACACTTGCACTGTTCCAGCTACGTCTGAAATGACCGTCAATCAAGAGTCTGTACGTACCAATGCACCAACATTCACTCCCCGAGTGGATGTATGGGAGACAGATCACGAATTCCAATTTCATGCAGAACTTCCTGGCGTGGAGCCTGCCAATATCAGTCTGAACTTTGAGAATGGCTATCTGACATTGCAAGGGAAGGTTGCACCACCAGCTAATCGTCCAGGTGCCTTGTTACGGGAATATGCCGTGGGTGATTACTACCGGCAGTTTTCGATCAACGACGAGGTCGATGTAAACAGGATTTCTGCTGAATACAAACTTGGCGTGCTGACTGT
Organism: Planctomycetia bacterium; assembly: GCA_016795155.1. Taxonomy (NCBI): domain Bacteria; kingdom Pseudomonadati; phylum Planctomycetota; class Planctomycetia; species Planctomycetia bacterium. The sequence continues at coordinate 59,025 of JAEUIE010000045.1, forward strand.
CAAACTACCCAAACGGGAAGAATTGAAACCAAGAAAAATAGAAATCACTGCATAAGTAGAAGCGACGTGATCTAGTCATGTCGCTCAGATTTTTACTAAAGACATGGCATGATGTCATGTCTTTTACTTTGATTGAACTGCGTATGGCGCCATCAGCCAGATGCGTTCCTGTGGGTGGCGGGACACCATGTCAAACAACTGCAAGTGTTTCTGTAAGCTTGGCATACTGTGAATCAAGCCTTGGATTTTGCTGGTTACTTCAGCATCGAATAAAGAATCAAGGAATGATCCTTTACCCTTGGGCTGAATCCATAATTCAACCTCTTTATTGTCTTCGAGTCCGACTTTCTTTTTGGCATAGGCAATAGCATCATTGAGGGTGCCTACTTCATCCACCAAGCCGATTTCCTTGGCAGTTCGCCCTGTCCAGATGCGTCCACCAGCCACTTTCTTGATATCTTCCAGGGTCAGATTTCTTCCAGCCTTCTTGCGGCCTTCGAGAACCCGGTTCAGGAAAGTATCGTACACATCGCTCATCATGTTCACCATGACGCCTCGTTCTTCTTCGGTAAACGGGCGATCCATGCTCATGAAATCGCTGCGTTTGCCACGAGTTACCAGTTCGTTGTTGATGCCGATCTTTTCGAAGATGCCACCCATCACCAATTTCATGGAGATGACACCGATGGAGCCGGTGATGGTGCCTGGTTCAGCGAAAATCCTGTCGGCACCACAGGAAATATAGTAACCGCCAGAACCAGCCATTGATCCCATGCTGACAATGATGGGCTTCTTTGCATCGATAGTTGCTTTCCAGATGAGATCGCTGGCGAGCGCTGAGCCACCAGGGCTGTCAACGCGAAGTACAATAGCTTTGACGGTTGGTTCATCCGCTGCCTTTTTGATCAGATCCACCATGGTGGTTGATCCCATGGATTCACCCATCATGCTGACGCCGCTCTTGCCGGTTTGAATGGCACCCTGGGCATAGATGACAGCAACCTTGGGTTTGTCATTGAGCTTGGCATCCTTTTGCGGGGTGAGCATCTTCAGCAGTGCAAAAGGATTCGACAGATCGAGTTCCGACTTGGATTTGCCATAGTCTTTGCGAACAGCGATTTTCTCGATGCCAGACTGCTGTTTCACCTCTGTGATGACGTCATCGACATAAGCAATCTTGTCAACGAGTCCAGCTTCGAGAGCTGCCTTGGGAGTATACATGCCTACATCAACAGCATTGCGTGCCTTGGTTGCATCAAAGCCCTTGCGGGAGCTTGCCAGGGTTTCGACGAGGATTTCGAAATAATCATCAGCCAGTTTGTCCCATTGCTTGCGGTTGGCCTCACTCATCTTGCTGCGACTGAAGGGTTCGCCTGCTGCCTTGAAATCGCCCAGAGGAACGACATCGCCTTTCAGCCCGATCTTATCCATAGCGTCTTTGAAGAAAGTAATTTCGAAGCGAATGCCCGGAATTTCTACACCACCTACTGGTGGGATAATGACTTCATCACAGGCTGATGCAACCAGATACCCGCCCATGGATGCTGATTCCATAAAGCAGTAAACCTTTTTGCCTGCCTTGCGATAGCTGGAGAGAGATTGTCGCAATTCTGATTGCTCGTTCCAATCGGCTTTGAATCCCTCCATATGAAGCACCAGTGCTTTCAGATCATTATCTTTGGCAGCCTGGCTGATACGATCCTGCACGGATCGCAACGTATCACCCGAGGAAACTGTGAAAGGATTTGGCATTCCTGCTGGACCGTCACTGAGTGAGCCTTTCAGCACGATGATTCCAATGCCGGGGCCGGCATCTTTTCCCTTCTTGCCTGATTGTGCGAGTACTGATGTGTTCAGGCAGAATACTGAGAAAATCAGTACTCCAAGCCAGTGGGTTTTCAGACGCATGTAGCTTCTCCCTTGTGAACTGTTGTTGAACAACATACTCTGTTGGATATTCGTGAGTGTCGCTGATAAGTTTTGCTATTATACAAATTTCATTCTGAACAACGCCTTGATGATTTATGACGATGGCAAACTGGAGAGACTCATGCCAGAGTGAATTGTTTCACTCACAGCATGATGTTTAAATTTCTTTAACTCTTGCTGGTTGCACTGTTCATCATCACGATGAACTCGTTCAATAACTGCATGATGTGATCGCATTCGGCTAAGTTGTCGGATTGCAACATAGTTCTGAGTTACGCAACAAGGAGACCTGCATTGTCCAAGGCTATGATTTTTATTGATGGCACATGGCTTTATACTAATACACCAAGACTTTCCGAACTGGCTAACCGAAAAGACTATCACATTGATTTTGGAAAACTCCCCAAAGTATTAGGTGACAAAATTGCTGAGCGAACCGGAACCGAAGTGGATGTGGTTCGCACCTACTTGTTTGGGAGCTATGCCAGCAACTTTGATCGACGGGATGCCGATGCTGTGCAGCGTCGCCTTGATTTCTTCAATATGCTGCGCGAAGAACATCATTATGATGTGGAAACATTCCCCATCAACTTTTTCGGTCGCCGGTTGAGAAGAATTGATCGCGAACCGGGTGACAACTTTGAGCCTCGCGAAAAATGTGTCGATATTGCCATGGCAACCAATATGCTGGTGCAGGCTTATCAGCATGGGTATGACATTGCAATAGACCTGCTGGGTGATCTTGATTTCAAACCGGTGCTTCAGGAAGTGCGGCGCTTGGGCAAACGAGTACAGATTGTCAGCATTCGTACCAGTTGCGCTCCTGAAATTGCTGATACTGCAGATCCTCAGCGTATCAAGGATTTTGATACCATCTGGCTGGAAGATCTCGTTGGGCCATTGGAATTGACCTATGAAAGGCATCAACGTTCCTGTGAGTCGCCCAACCATGTTGGCGAACGAGTTGTCTGGACTACGTTCAGGCCCCGCAAAGGTCAGCGCTTCTATTGCGATGTCTGCCGGGCAGAATTCCAGCAGCAGAAGATGGAAGCCATACAGGAGTATGTGACTGATGATGGTAACTACATGCCTCAGGAAGACCTGCCGACACAGACGGGTGAAGTCAAGAAGAAAGTGGCAGATCGTGGCTACGGATTTATCCAGGCCGAAGATGGTTATGATTACTTCTTCCACTTGACCGATCTGGAACCAGGCTTGGATTTCCTCGATATCAATGAAGGAATGAAAGTATCCTTCTCTGTCAAGCGTAGCCCCAGTCCGCTTAAGGCTGGTGCTGCACAATTGGTCAGACGCATGCAACAGATGGAAGACATGGGCATGATGTCGGATGAAGAATAATTCGAGTTGGTTCAAATCGTTCAGCAGGCTCTCCTATTCGGAGAGCCTGTTTTGTAGGGTTAACAAAAATTATGTCGCACGCTATAAAACTTCACCACATCTCCATGATGCGAGGAGACATCAAACATCATTCAGTTTGCAGCAATGCCATAGAATTCTAACTGTCAGGTTTCTCTTCCGTTGAGATCAATAAGCATGTATGCATCCAGGAAACTGCTCGCTGTACTTGCAACGGTCGCTTTCTACGTTCTGCCTGCCCATTTATTGTTTGCAGCTGATGCACCCCAAATCAGTGTGGTGATTGATGCGAGGCAGTTGCATCGCAAGCTGCTGTTCACCACGATGGAGATTCCATGCCAGGCTGGCGAATTGCGATTGTGGTATCCCAAATGGTATCCAGGTTCGCATGGTCCAATGGGGCGAGTGGAAGATATTGCAGGATTGCAAGTGACTACCTCCGATAGCAGGCCGCTTCCCTGGGAACGCGATGAAGTGGAACTGCACTGTGTAAAAGTTCAGATTCCGGATGGATTATCGGCAGTGAAAGTAAAGATGACTACGATCTGCAATTCTCCAGGGATCAGTGCAGCAGGCATTTATACCTACGGCAACCTGAAGGTTGGTGTCATCAATTGGAACACCTGCGTTCTCTATCCGGAAGGGCCGAAGTCGGATGAGCAACCTGTTTCAGTTCGCCTGATTCTGCCTGAAACGTGGAAGCTTGCTTCGGCACTTAAAACACGAAAACAGGAAAAGAATGAGACAACCTTTGAGACGGTATCCCTGACCGATTTGATTGATAATCCACTCATCGCAGGTGAAAATCTGCGGACCATCAAACTGGATTCTGGAAATACTCCACAGGCATATCTGCATCTGGCATCTGAATCGAAGGAAGCAATCGAGATCAATGACAAGGTGATTGAGAAATACTCGCGGCTGGTTCAGGAAGCGGGAGCCATGTTTGGAGTGGCTCATTATCCTGAGTTCCATTTTCTGGTGACCTGCAGTGATGAACTGGGACTTTATGGTTTGGAACATCTTCGTTGCAGCCTGAACGGGGTTCGCAAGAACGATCTGGTAGATGACAAAAGTCGTGTGGGTTGGGTTGCGATGTTGTTGCCTCACGAATACGTCCAACCCTGGTGTGGGAAATATCGCAGACCACAATCGATGATCACCCCGGATTTTCACAGTCCGCAGAAAACCAGGATGCTGTGGGTCTATGAAGGCTTGGCACAATACCTGGGCGATGTCCTGATGGTGCGTTGTGGCCTGGTGACTCCAGAGACATACCGGGATACTCTGCGTGGCTACATCCATGGCCAGTTGCATAAAGCGGGACGAAAATGGCGTTCCCTGGAAGATACCTCCATAGCAGGTTATCTGCTTCGTCGGCCTTCTCCTAACTGGACCGATTTGCGACGGGATCAGGATTTTTATTTTGAAGGTATGCTGCTATGGATGGAATGTGATGCGATCATTCGTGATCTGTCGCAAGGCAAGAAAACTCTCGACGATTTCTGCAGGATTTTCTTTGCCAGTGTTCCTGGCAAAAAAACAGTGGCTGGCTACACCTACGAGGATGTGATTGCGGCACTCAGGCAGACCCAGGAATACGACTGGGAAAGCCTGTTCACCCGGCGAGTGAAATCGCCCATGGAATCGTTGCCCCTCGATTATCTCCAGAAGCTCGGATATTGCATTGAGTATTCGAGCAAGCCACCCAAGGGTGTATCCAAGGCGAGTGCCATTGCTGAAGATTCGCTTGGCTTGCGGTTGGCAGGTAATCGTATTCAATCGGTAATCGGTGACATGCCAGGTGACAAAATTGGGCTGGCTTCAGGAATGAGGATACTGGAAGTAAACGGAGAAAAATACTCAGTAGACGCCATGCAGAAGGCTCTCGAAGCGAGTACCGGAAAAAAGTCAGTTGCTCTGAAAATTCAGAACGGTGATAGGGAAATAAACTTATCATTGCCTTATGCAGATGGTGTCCGGTTTATGCAGTTGAAAAGAATGGATGACCGGCCCGATGTATTCATGCAAATTTACAAACCGTTGGTTAAATGACGGAGGGATTTCAGTCTGCTCTATCCCTGTAAGGATTCTGATATGTCCAATAACAAAGAACCTCGGAATTACTCGCCATACCAGCAGAAGGTCATCAAGCGATATTACAATGAACAACCGACCATTCTGCGAGATCGTTTAGCACAACTAGTGGGGGACCTGTACCTGGCACAAGGTAAATCGCGGGCCAGGCTGTGGAAGCAGGCAGCGGAAGCGATGCAGAAACTCGGCCTGACTGCAGAACGTGTTGAACATGTGGTAAATAGCGATAAGCCAGAGTTGCTGGCACTGGTTGTGAAAGAGCTTGGTTGAGAAGCCTGGTAAGTCACGTAAGAACTTCTGTTTGTACCGTTTATTCCTTGGCTGCGTGATGCTCCATTCAGTGAAACTTTGCATGTCTTTCCTGTAAAGTTCTCAGGTTGGTCATACAGGAATAGTGATAATTGCTTGGCAAACTCTACGTTATCGGCAATTCTTACCTGAACAGATAATATTACTCAGGTGGATCATGTTACCCCGTTCAACTTTCTTCTTGGTTGGTCTTTCCCTGGTATCAGGCTGTGCTCATACCCGCAATGAACCCGTGCCAGCAGCGCCGCCACCAGGCTGGCAGGGTGCTCCTGCTATGGTTGCACCTGCACCTTCAGGATGCAGCAGTTGTGGAGGCTCGCAGCCAGTGGTAAATGCACCTAGGTATTCCCCACCCATGCCTGCCGGTCCTGCTATGCCAGCAGTGGGGGTTGCACTGAACAGCCCTGTAACCGCTCCACCTGCGATGGGCCCCATACAGGCAGCGTTTAAGCCTACCGTATTGCCGATTGAATCGGCACGAATTGGAACACTTCAGATTGATGAAACACCGGGCATTCCCTTGCCTCCGGCTGAACAACAGGATGCACATACAACCGGTATTCAGAAATGAGTGCTTGCGCACTCTGTTGAAAGAGCATTTGAACTCTCCGGCAGGGCGAGGTAACATACCTCGTCCTTTTTCGTTTTGGTGTCTTTCATGCTGCCTTTTGCAATGTTATTCAGCTTTTTCCTTGTTCATTCTGATCTTGATGTGGGGACTTATGTGAAATCATCGACGAAATCCAGGAAGGCGACAGAAGCAGGGAAGATCACCAGGCAGGTTTTCAATTCTGAAGGCAAAGAGTATCCCTACTGGTTGTACATTCCCGAAAAGCCAGCGAAGAATGCTCCGCTGATCCTGTTCTTGCATGGATCAGGCGAGCGTGAAGGTGGCGCGAAAGGCCCACATCAGGTTGGAATTGGTTCTGCTATCGAAATGCAGAAAGATTTTCCGTTTTATGTGGTGATGCCACAGTTCAGCAAAAAGGGGACGTGGAAAGCCGATGGCGAAGATGCCAAACGAGCGATTGCTATCATGGATGCAGTGATCAAACAATACGACATTGATATCAAGCGGCTCTACCTGACTGGCATCTCCATGGGTGGCAATGGCACATGGGAGAATGCAATCGCCCATGCTGATCGCTGGGCAGCGATTGCACCTGTCTGTGGCTACGTATCCAAGATGGGTAACTTTTATCCTGGTCTTGATGTAGAGAAATTGAAATCAATTGCGAAGCTGCCTTGCTGGTGTTTTCACGGAGACAAGGACGGCCCAGTCAACGTGAAGCATTCGCGTGATGCATTAAGGATTCTGTGGTCAGCGGGCGGTCACCCCAACTATACCGAGTATCCAGGTGTTGATCATGAATGCTGGGATCGCGCTTATGGTAACCCGGAACTGTACAAGTGGTTTCTGGGGCATTCGAAGAAATAGACCTTTCCATATCGAATGAGTCACATGGCAGATGTGCAGTACATGCTGTACTGTATCAGTGTCGTATTTGCAAAGGATCAAGGCAATGTTTAATCTGACAGCGGTGCAGAAGGCGATTGCAGAACAGGGTTTCGATGGCTGGCTGATGTGTGACTTTCGAGGCAACAATGTCCTTGCTCAGCGCATCATCGAACTGTCTACAGAGAAAATGAGCAGCCGCCGCTGGGCTTACTTTGTCCCAGCGAAAGGTGAGCCACGCAAACTGGTGCACCGCATCGAGTCGACAGCACTGGATCATCTGCCTGGCAGCAAGACGGTCTATCTGCCCTGGCAGCAGTACGAAGCCGGCATGAAGCATCTTGTCGGCGATGCTAAACGCGTGGCGATGGAGTATTCTCCCCGCAATGCCGTGCCTTATGTGAGCAAGGTGGATGCAGGCACCATTGAACTGGTGCGGTCGTTCGGTGTGGAAGTTCTCAGCTCCGGCGATCTTATTCAAGCCTTTGAAGCGACATGGGATGATGAACAGGAAGCGATGCACTTTGAAGCAGCTAGACTTACCGATGCAGCTTACGGCGTGGCGTGGAAGTTTCTTGCTGATGAGGTGCGGAGCAAAGGTTCCGTAACTGAACGTGCTGTGCAGCAGAAGATCATGGCGTACTTTGAATCAGTCAACATGACAACGTATTCGCCGCCGATTGTTGGTGTGAATGAGCACAGCGGCGATCCGCATTTCGATACTGGCGATGCTCCAATCAAGGAAAACGACTTTGTGCTGATCGACCTGTGGGCCAAGATGAAGAAGCCCCGGGCTGTTTACAGTGATTTGACCCGCGTGGGCTACGTCGGTAAATCGGTGCCTGAGAAATATACGAAGATCTTTAACATTGTTGCAGCAGGGCGTGATGCGGGCATTGCCAAGGTAAAGGATACGCTGGCAGCAGGCAAGGTGCTGCATGGCTGGGAAGTTGATCAGGCTACCCGCGATGTCATCGTCAAAGCTGGCTATGGTGATTACTTCGTCCACCGCACCGGCCACAGCATCGGACAGGAAACGCATGGCAACGGAGCAAACATCGACAACCTCGAAACGCAGGATCAACGGAAGATCATGCGCCGCACCTGCTTCTCGATTGAACCGGGTATTTATCTCCCCGAGTTTGGCGTGCGGTCGGAAGTGAATGTTTACATTGATGGCCAAGGCAAGGTGCATGTGACCGGTGGTGAATTGCAGACAGAGGTGTTGGCGGTGATGGCGAAGTATTGAAAGAAGATCGGAGCACTTGCGAAAGAAGTTTAATAGTTGGATTGATGCTGGCGAGCAGGTTTGGGTGATGACCATGAGTGAAACTAAGTCGGTCACACGATGCATTATGAAACAGCTACGTGCCACAGGTTATCGGTAGAGGCCATCCGGTAATTAAGTTGATCTAAACAGCCTGATCTCAAGAGGTTACGTTGTAGTTTGCGAACAGCAACACAACACATCAGGAGATCAGGCTTTGCGTGGTGCCAAGGAAGGCACGTCATTAGCCACGTTAAT